>JBASWO010000030.1:0-7743 GCA_049276515.1 Alphaproteobacteria bacterium | reverse complement strand
AGATTACACTTGCCAGATTTGTCTTTAAAAATATCCAGCTGAGATGCTGGAGCCCGATCATCGTATTCCAGTTATCTATGAATCAGACAGGTTAGCAGAGGGTAACTTCAAGGAGAAGCTTATGACTTTATGCCGATTTTGCAATCAACAAAAACGTGAGACCACAAAAAGGGTTGATGGTAATTATGATTGGAAGAATAGTCAATGGGCTTTCCCTGAGAAATTCGAAATTAATGTTTTAAAAAATAGAATCAAATCTTATATAAAACGATCTGGAGAAAGTTTCGAGGAGGTAGTCAATAAACTAAAATAGTGGCATCTGCTCGGTTTCACTTAATGGCAGAATAGATCTATCCACTTTTTAAAAATATACTTTCGGATGAGTTAAGGTGTCTCGCACTACACGGGCTATTGTTTCAGCAAAAAGTGGAGGGACGGCATTCCCTATCTGTCTGTAAATTGAGGTCATTGATCCATAAAATTCAAAATCCAAAGGAAAGCTTTGTACGGATGCTAGTTCTCGGCATGACAGTCTTCTTGGGGCAAAAGGGTGGTTAATAATCATTGCCCCTCCTTTTTCGTCGCCTCTTGCAGTTACGGTCGGAGATGGCTTGTTGGGATCTACTACTCGATTACTTATGTATCCGTTAAATTTTTGCTTGAATTTACTGTAAACATGGTTTTTTAAATCATGTTGAGTGTCGGGATTAGGAATCTTTTCAAGAATTTCGCCAATAGTGACATATTTTTTAAATCTACCGCCACCGTCTCGTGAATGAGTAGGTGCTGGAGGAAATTGAGCTTGTAGATTCAAGTCTTTTCGAACTCCAAAGATAATTACCCGCTGCCGAGTCTGAGGCACGCCATAATCTGCTGTGTTAAATAAGTGGTGTCTTACCTCATAGCCACAATCTGCGAAGTCGTTAACAATTTTCTTGATAACTTCACCGTCACCTAGACTGAGGATGCCTTTTACGTTTTCAGCGACAAATATTTTTGGTTTCGTCGCTTTAACAGTATCTATAAAATATCGGTAAAGCGTATTTCTCTTATCATCGACCGTCCGCTTTGTATTTGCCACTGAAAAACCCTGACAAGGAAATCCGCCAACCACGACATCTACTTTTGGTAGTGATTCAACGGGTATCTCTTCAATGCCTCGGCTATCAATCTCATGTCCTATGTTGATTTTATATGTCTCCGTAGCGTCCAAAAAATTATCATTTGCCCAAATAATATCAAAGCCAGCTTTTTTAAAGCCTAAATCCATTCCACCAGCTCCAGAAAAAAGTGATATTAGGGTGGGCTTCATAGTCAATACAATTATTGCTTAATATCGTTTATTTTTAAAAACATTTCTCCCAGTTTTCGACCATACAAAACAGGAATTGCATTGCCAATCTGTCTATACATTGAATTGGTCGCTCCAATAAACTCAAAGTCGGTAGGGAAGGTCTGCACGGAAGCTGATTCGCGTATAGTAAGGCGCCTCTCCCTATTGGGATGTGGGATCGCGCAAACACCACCTTTCCCGTTTCCTCTGGCTAAGATGGTCGGGCTTGGTTTATTTGGATCAGTTATGCGGTGACCAGTGAAGTTTCTGAACTCAACTTTATATTTTGAGCCTGTGTTGTTGGGGAATTTTCCTTTATATTTTTCAATCTCTGATAAAGCCTGGGTAATTGATACCCAAGTATTCTTATCGTGCGTTTTTGAGGGATGATATGCTTCTTGGCCTGAGACTAAATCCTTCCTTGTGCCTAAAATTATGACACGTTTTCTCGCTTGAGGAACGCCATGATCAGCCATATTTACCAATTCATGTTTGAGGCGGTATCCAATTTCAGAAAAATCTTTAATAATGGATTCAAATACCCTTCCTTTATCTAGGCTCAGAATACCCTTTACATTTTCGGCAACGAACCATTTGGGTTTTTTATCGCGAACTATTCTGAGCATCTCAATGTAGAGAGTATTTCGGTTATCATCTATGCTACGAAAGCGATTTGCTTGTGAAAAACCCTGACAAGGGAAGCCACCCACTATTAAATCTGCGTCTGGTATGTCTTCAGATTTAATCTCACGAATATCGGATAATACTGCATGATCCCCGATATTTTTTCTGTATGTTTTGATACTATCAAGGTCGTTATCTACAGCCCATAGAATATCGAGTCCAGCTTGCTTTAGGCCTAAATCAATACCACCGGCTCCTGAAAAAAGACTTACTACTTTCATAATTATTTTTTTACTACGCCGATGATTTTACCATTGACCATAAAATTATCCTCACTAGAAATGTAGATCGGTTTATATTTTAAGTTCTTCGACTCTGATAGGAGGCGTATTTCTCCGGTTTTCATGTCTTTCTCGAACTTTTTTAAATTCGCGTAATTATCGATTACTGCAAGAACGTAATCACCGTTTTTCGGATGCTTGTATTCGGAGTCGATTAACACGAAGTCGCCGTCTTCGAGATTTTTACCGTTGATATCAGCCTTATTCATAGAATCGCCTTTTACGCGAAGGGCAAAAACGCCATCCTTCTTATTCAATTCGTTGCGTGCTACGCGCAGGTAGCCGTCTATATTTTCTTCCGCGAGAATAGTCGCTGGTCCGGCGTTCGCTGAGCCTAAAACGGGGACTGAAAAAGAATCCGATTTTTGCGGAGCTATACTTTTAACAGACTCGTCGGCATAAATACTGATTGAGCGAGGTTGGTTTGATTCTTTTTTCAAATACCCTTCTTCTTCAAGCCTTGCGATATAGTAATGTGCCGTGGAAGCCGAGGCTAATTTGAAATGTTTACGAATTTCATCAAGGGACGGAGCATAGCCTTTTTCTTTTGAGTAGATATTTAAAAAATCTAAGACCTCTTTTTGTTTCTTTGTGAGCATATTATTAACTTCTACTCTTTTACTAATATGATATACTTATAGTATAGAAAACTTATAGAATATCACGCAAGTAAAGTTATCCACTGAATACTTAATTATGTCTGATTCCTTACCTGAGTCTGTTAGAGCGTCATTTCGTACCCATCTTAATTACATTAAATGCATCGAAAAATTACTATTAACTAGTAAATTTTTTGCGAAACAGATAGGGTCTCCGATAAAAAGTGAATTTGGAATAAGAAGATTTAAAAAATTAAATAAAATTACAGTAAAAAGTATTGAGAGGGATATTGAATTAGCCAGAGAGGATCCAGAATTTGGAATGATAATTGCTCCTTGGTTTCCTGTGAAATGCTACTACGCCTTATATTATTTTGAGAGTATTTTAATTAATTTGATTGATGGCGACATGGCTGGATTTCGGCATGGTGGTCATGGTGCAGTAAGAAAGAAAATATGTAATTTAGTGAGTACTAAAAATATTTATTTTGATGAGGCTACTCTTGATATGGTGTATAGCTTATCGCGAATCTCCAGTATGCCGCCAATAAATCCCGGGCAGAATACTAAGAATAGTTATTGGTCTGAGGTTCAATGCGGTGATTCTGTGGCAAAAAAGCTTTTTGATTATAAATTATATGATCGCAAGATAAATAAGAAATGGAATTTATATTCACCAAAAGATCGTGCCGAGAAAAAAGATTTTATCAAAACAGAGCGATTGATGCTTATAGATTTTTTCTATTGGTATCGAATAAAGGCAAATTATCGTGATTTTGATTATATTGATTTTGAAAATGGAATTACTCCCGCCGAAACATTACAATATCTAGAGAGCTATTTTAATGCATTCAGATTATATTCTGCTGGGTTGATGCAACAAATAGAGAGGCTTGATGTATGACCCAACAGCGCGCGCTTGAAATATTGAAGACCGGCGCGAACGTTTTTTTGACGGGCGAGCCCGGGGCGGGGAAGACGCATACGATAAACGAATACCTGCGGTATTTGCGTGCGCGGAAAATTGACGCCGCCGTTACGGCCTCTACGGGCATTGCCGCGACGCATATTAACGGCATGACAATCCACTCGTGGAGCGGCGTAGGCATCCGCCCCAGCCTATCCAAATACGAGGTAGAAGAAATCGCTTCGCGTGAATACGTGGCTAAGCGCATACTGCGTGCGAAAGTATTGGTTATAGACGAAGTCTCGATGCTCGGCGCCTATATGATCGACATGGTGGATAGCGTCACGAAAGCGGTTAAGGGTAACGACCGGCCATTTGGTGGGCTACAAACAATCTTCGTGGGCGACTTTTTCCAGCTGCCGCCCGTAAACCGCGAGCGGGAGAAAATATCTTTCGCGTACGATGCGCCCGCATGGGCGGCAGCAGCGCCCGTCGCCTGCTACTTAACGGAACAGCACCGGCAGGACGACGATGCGTTTTTGTCCGTGCTCGGCGCCATCCGCAAGAATATTTTTAACGACGACCACGCCGCGCACATCGAAGCCCGCCGCGTTGCGCGGGGGACGGTGCCGGATACCGTACCCCGCCTTTTTTCGCATAACGCGGATGTGGATAGTACGAACAGCGCCATTTTGGCGAAGCTCGAGGGCGTAGAAAAAGTTTTTAATATGGTAACGCGCGGCCCTGCCGCGATGGTGGCGGGTTTGCAAAAAGGCTGCTTGTCTCCGCAATTTTTAAAGTTAAAGAAAGGTGCCGTCGTGATGTTTACGAAGAATAATCCGCAGGAGCATTTCGTTAACGGTACGCTCGGCACGGTGCAGGACTTTACGGGCGCAGGAGGCTTGCCGGTAATAAAAACGCGCGACGGCCGGCGCATAGAGCCGGAGCCGATGGATTGGGCGATAGAAGAAAACGGCAAGGAGCGCGCCCGCATATCCCAACTGCCGCTCCGCCTCGCATGGGCGATGACGGTGCACAAGAGCCAAGGCGTGAGCTTGGACGAAGCGGTAATGGACTTAAGCGACGTGTTCGAGTTCGGGCAGGGGTACGTTGCGCTCTCGCGCGTGAAGCGTTTATCCGGCTTGCACCTGCTCGGCTGGAACGAACGCGCCTTCCAAGTGCACCCAGAAGTATTCGAACGCGATATTGCCTTCCGTGCAGGGTCAGACGAAGCAGACGCACTCTTCGGCGGTATGGAAAAATCGAAAATAACAGAACTCCACGCCAACTTCATAGCAAGCGCAGGCGGCAAAGAAATCGCGGCGGGGGAGAAAGAAGACGCTAGTGCGGAAAGCCTCGAAGAGCGGCCTATCGACAAGCTCCGTAAGGAATCCCCGCAAGCCTTCCGCCGGTGGACGGACGAAGAAGAAAAGAAATTAAAAGATTTATTCAAGCGCGACGCCGGCATCCCCGAACTCGCAAAACTGCTAGGTCGCAAAGAAGGTGGCATCCGCGCCCGCCTAGAAAAGCTCGGCCTCATCGAACCCCTCTACCACCACCCTCAAAAAAAATCAGAGAAACCAGAGTAATTTTAAAAACTTATCCACTTATTCTCGTTATATGCCGACCGGCATATAACGAGAATGGGATGAGAATAAAGATTACTTGACGAGCTTTACGAGGG
This sequence comes from Alphaproteobacteria bacterium, assembly GCA_049276515.1. Classification (GTDB taxonomy): domain Bacteria; phylum Pseudomonadota; class Alphaproteobacteria; order UBA9219; family UBA9219; genus JAATFY01. The sequence goes on along the minus strand of JBASWO010000030.1, from coordinate 2,255 downwards.
ATTTTTTGGCGCGGGCTATTAAGGCTTCGCTTTCTGCCATGCTGGGGCTTTCGGCAAAGAGGCGGACAATCGGTTCGGTGTTCGAGGTGCGCACGTGGAGCCAACGGTCCGGCCATGCGAAGCGTACGCCGTCCGTTACCGTGTGGGGTACGCCGTCGAACAATTGTATTAAAATGTCTTTTGCGGCGGGGAAGTCCGCGAGTGTTACCTTGTCTTTAGCTATCGCGTAGTGGGGGATCATAGCCACGAGCTCGTCTAAAGTCTTTCCCGTGCGTGCCATGTAGTCGAGTATTAAGGCGATTCCCATCATTCCGTCGCGGCCGCAGTGCAGGCGCGGGTAGATTACGCCGCCGTTGCCTTCGCCGCCTATTACGGCGTTTTTCTTACGCATTAATGCGACGACGTTCGGCTCGCCCACGATGCTGCGGTATACGCGGCACTTGTTCGCCTTCGCGATATCTTCGCTCATGCGGCTCGTGGATTGGTTGATTACGACCGGCCCTTTTTCGATATGCTTTAAGACGTGTTCCACGGCGAGCGCTACGGAATATTCTTCGGATATCACGCCGTGCGTGGGGGAGACGAGTACGAGCCGGTCGCCATCGGGGTCTAGCGCGAAGCCGACGTCGGCTTTTTTCTTTTTAATAAAGTCCGTAAATGCCGCGAGGTTTTTCGGGTTCGGCTCCGGCATGTGGACGAAGTCGCCGTTCGTTTTCACGTTGAGCCCCGCTACGGTGCAGCCGAGCGCGACTAAAAGGGGCTTGGCGGTAACCGAGGCACTCGCGTTTATCGTTTCGAGCGCCACGCTAAATTTCCGCGCCCGTATTGCCTTCGCGTTAACGAGCTTAACGATTTGTTTTACGTGGTAATCAGGCGCGGAGAACATGGTTTAAGTAGTCGCCGGTAGAATCGAATAATTTAAGGCCATTCCACTCTACAGGGTTGTGGCTCGCGGTCACCATCACGCCGCCCTTAGCCTTCAGTTTTATAAGCGCCATAGTGAGCGTGGGCGTAGGGACGATACCGAGGTCGGTAACTTTGCAGCCGCAATCCGTAAGGGTTTTGATTACGGTTTTTACGATAGCTTTGCCCGAAGGCCGTCCATCACGCCCGATTACTATTTTCCCGCGATAGGCGCCCGCAAATGCGGCGGCATACCGCGCGGCAATATCAGCCGTATCTTCGTCCGTCGTAAACCGTATACCCGAAAGGCTGGGGATTATCATTATGCCGATGCTATCACGGGCTTTGTGGTTTTTCTAGCGCGCTCGTGCCACAACCGCCGCGACGATTTTCTTCGCGCCGGCGCTTTTTAAGACGCGGACTGCTTCGCGGATGGTGGCGCCGGATGTTGTTACGTCATCCACTAATATAATATTTTTACCTTTGAATTCTGCAGGGCGCTCCACGTGGAACGCGCCTTGGATATTTGTTTCGCGTAACGCGTAGTCTTTTTGGTCTGCCTGCGCAGGCGTTTCTTTTACCCGTACGAGATTTTTCGCAATGGTCGGTAAATGGAAAGCGGTGCTTACGTGCGCGCCTAAAACCGCTGCTTGGTTAAAGCCGCGTTTCCATTCCCTGTTCTTGTGCAAAGGCACGGGTACAACGTGGTAGTCCGTAAAGTCGTGCGGTAAGGCGCGTAGGTAGTTCGTGAGCAAGGTGCCGACGGGCGCGCCCGCTGTCATCCAGTTTTCGTACTTCATCTGCCATATGAGCTTTTGCACAGGGGCGTGCGCGTAGTGCGTGGCACCCGCCAATATATATTTCGCCTCGGGGTGGCATGGCTTGCCGTCTGCGGGGATGCGCCGCATGCAGACGGGGCAGTGGAGGGCGTCATATAGGGGGACGGAGGCCATGCACGCGTCGCAAATCACCGTATGCGCGTTATTCGTAGGCACGTTTTTAGCGCACGCAAGGCACGTGCGGGGGAAGAGCATGTCGAGCAATAAGTTTTTGGCACGCGTAAGCACGGTATAAGGTATACTAGTAGCATACATGGCACTGGGATTTTTTAAAAAGCTGTTCGGCGAGCCCGTAGGTCCCTGCTTGGGCGTGGACATCGGCACGACGTCCATAAAAATCGCCGAAATTATTCCCGATAAGGCCAGTCCGCGCCTCGGCAATTACGGCATGCTCGAAACGCTCGGCTATCTTACGCGCGGCAACACGGCGCTCCAAGCGAGCGGGTTAAAGATTTTCGAGCAGGAGGCGGGACAGTATTTAAAGATAGTGAAAGATCGCATGCATACGAACAC
>JBASWO010000029.1:0-7938 GCA_049276515.1 Alphaproteobacteria bacterium | reverse complement strand
TCAGGAATGTCATTGTATGAGTAATACTTCGCCCGCCGCCGACCAACCTCAGGATGACGGTATTCGGGAAACCATTCGCACCATCGTTATTGCGATGGTCATCGCGCTTTGTATCCGCACTTTAGCGTTTGAGCCCTTCAATATTCCTTCCAGCTCCATGGTGCCGACACTTTTGATTGGCGATTATTTGTTCGTCTCCAAATTTTCCTATGGCTATGGCAGCACAGGAACGTTCTGGGGTGCGGCACCTTTTAAAGGACGCATTGGCGGTGACGATCCGCAGCGTGGTGATGTCGTTGTCTTTAAATTGCAGCGTGATAATTCAACTGATTATATCAAACGTCTCATTGGATTGCCGGGCGATACCATTCAAATGCGCCAAGGCACGCTCTATATCAATAGTGTGCCCGTTGAGCGCGATCGTTTAGCAAAGCCTGTTCCAGGTGATGATGGGGATGAAAGTTTCTCAGAGAATATTGTCGACTACCTTGAGCATCTACCTAACGGTCCAACCCATCTCATCCGCAAGGAAGGCAATGATCGTCCTTTGGATAATACAGATCTCCTTGTGATACCGCCGCGCCACTATTTCTTCATGGGTGATAATCGCGACAACTCTCAAGATAGCCGCACACCAAATGTTGGTTTTGTGCGCGAAGAAAACCTTGTCGGCAAAGCGCTCTTTATCTTTTTCTCACTCGAAGAAGGCGTGCATTTCTGGGAATTCTGGAAATGGCCTACATCGGTGCGATGGAACCGTTTGCTAACGAAAATTGAGTAATGGCTACTTCCCGCAAACTCGCTGATGTTTCTGAATTAACCGCGCGTCTCGGACATGAGTTTTCGTCGCCGCAATTATTGCAAGAGGCTTTGACACATCCATCGCTTGCCGGCTTTAAGCAGCGTAAAAAAGGTGCCATGCCTTATGAGCGTCTTGAATTTTTGGGTGACCGGGTTTTGGGTTTGGTCATTGCAAGTTGGCTGTATGAAAAATTTAATGCTGCAAGTGAAGGGGAATTAGCAAAGCGCCACGCGGCTTTAGTCAATCGCGAAGCTTTGCGTGCTGTTGCTATTGAAATTGGTCTTGGCCAACATCTTAAATTAGCGCGCGGTGAAGATGCGAGTGCATCACGTAAAAATCTCGCGACATTGTCAGATGCTTTAGAAGCCATTTTAGGTGCACTCTATTTGGATGGTGGCTTGAAAGCGGCTGAGAAATTTATTCACCGCTATTGGCAAAAAGATATCGCCATTGCAGAAGCCCCAGCTGATCCTAAAACAGTTCTCCAAGAATGGGCGCAAGGGCAGGGGCTGCCTTTACCCCAATATAAGGTGCTTGAACATTCAGGCCCTGCCCATGCGCCTAAATTTATTATTGAGGTGACTGTTAAAGGCTATAACCCAGCTTCAGCTGAAGGCGACTCTAAACGTGCCGCCGAAAAAGCTGCCGCACAACTTTTGTTACAGACTGTGAAGAAATGACCAAAAAAGCCTCGCCTAAAAAAGCGCCTAAGAAGCTTGCCTCAAAAACGGCAGGGGCGGAGACAAGAGCAGGTTTTGTTGCCATTTTGGGCGCGCCAAACGCAGGTAAATCAACTTTACTCAATCGGCTGATTGGGCAAAAAATATCTATCGTTAGTCCTAAAGCCCAAACCACGCGTATGCGCATCTTGGGCGTTCTAACTGAAGGTGATACTCAGATTGGCTTTATAGATACGCCAGGTATTTTTGCGCCAAAACGCAGACTTGATGAAGCTATGGTGCATGCGGCTTGGAACAGTTTGCAAGATGCCGATGTCATCGTCTTACTGGTCGATGCTGGCGGTAAAGTGGATCAGAAAGTAGGCGATATTATTGAGGGGCTCTACAAGCGCAAAAAGCGGGTGGTGCTTGCTCTTAACAAGATCGATAAAATAGTGCCGCAGAAGCTTTTGCCATTAACTGAGCAGCTCAATACGTCTGGCATCATCGATGATACTTTTATGATCTCTGCTTTAACAGGCGATGGCATTGATGATCTTAAAAATCATTTACTGAAAAAAATGCCGAAGAGTCCCTGGTTCTATGGCGAAGATCAATTGAGTGATTTGCCATCCCAATTGCTGGCCGCTGAAATTACGCGTGAGCAACTTTTCCGCCAATTACAACAAGAACTGCCCTATGCGGCAACGGTGGCGCCGGTCAGCTGGGAAATGAAAAAAGACGGATCAGCCGTAATCCATCAAAATATCATTGTGGCAAGAGCCAATCACAAGCCCATCGTTCTGGGTGCTAAAGGCTCACGCATTAAGCTCATTGGTCAGGCTTCGCGTAGAGAAATTGAAAAATTCTTGGGGCATAAAGCTCATCTCTTTCTCGATGTTAAAATCGATGAGAAATGGCAGGATCGCCCTGAATTTTATCAAATGTTTGGGCTCGAATTTAAGCCCAACTAGATATACAGGGTTTTGGCAAAACGCCTCTCATCCGAATGGCTTCAAAAACGCCTGATTCTTTATAATTCAGCTTGTTTTGTTGCCATCTTTTTGAGCCCTCTCAGACGCCTAAAAGGTTGCATGGTGGTTTTGGCTCTGCTATTGGGTTCGCGGCTTCAGATTCCCTGAAATTAACCTTTAAGGACATGGCCTTGTCGCAACAAGTAACCACACAGATTATCGCTGGAGACGCCGCCATTTTAGCGCGCCGCTATGCTGGCGCTTTGTATGAATTGGCCGATGAGCAAAAGCAGCTTGATGCTGTCGCATCCGATCTTCGTGCTTTGCGTAATCTCCAGCAAGAAAGTACAGAATTTCGCGCGATCGCCGCTCATCCACGTCTTACCCGTGCGCAACTGGTCAAGGCCATGCGGCAGGTCGCAGAAACAGCAAAGCTCAATAAGCTCACAGCAAATTTCCTTATGGCCGTGGCACAAAAACGTCGTTTGCCCGAGTTGCCTGCAATGATTGATAATTTTTTGTCTGAACTCGCGACACGTCGTGGCGAGTACAGCGCTGAAGTTCGCTCAGCCACGCCTTTGTCAGCAGCTCAACAAGAGTTGTTGGCAGGTAATTTACGCGAATTGGCAGGTGGCAAGGTCCACATCACGGTTCGCGAAGATGCCAGTTTGCTAGGCGGTCTCGTTGTCAAACTCGGATCACGTCTGATCGACGCCTCGGTCAAAGCTAAGCTGGCGCGGCTTGAGCGCCAATTAAAATCACAAAGCCATACGCAAAAGGGAGCAGCCTAATATGGATATTCGCGTTTCGGAAATTTCATCTGTTTTGAAAAAAGAGATCGCCAATTTTGGCGCCATGGCAGAAGTCGCTGAAGTTGGTCAGGTTCTGTCGGTTGGTGACGGCGTTGCCCGCGTTTATGGCCTCGACAATGTTCGTGCCGGTGAAATGGTGGAATTCCAAAGTGGCGTTAAAGGTATGGCGCTGAATTTGGAAAGTGACAATGTCGGCGTTGTTATCTTTGGTGATGACCGCTCAATCCGCGAAGGTGATATGGTCAAGCGTACCGACACCATCGTTGAAGTGCCTGTTGGCAAAGGCTTGCTGGGCCGTGTTGTCGATGCGCTCGGCAATCCGATTGACGGCAAGGGTCCTCTCAAAGACGTCAAGATGACGCGTGTTGAAGTGAAGGCCCCTGGCATCATTCCACGTAAGTCTGTTAACGAGCCGATGCAAACAGGCCTCAAAGCCATCGATAGCTTGGTTCCTGTTGGTCGTGGTCAACGTGAATTGATCATTGGCGATCGTCAGACCGGTAAGACCGCTGTTGCCCTTGATACCTTCATCAATCAAAAAGCGATTAATCAAGGTACAGACGAATCGAAGAAGCTTTATTGCATCTATGTGGCGATTGGTCAGAAGCGTTCAACTGTTGCTCAGATTGTTAAGACACTCGAAGATGCAGGTGCGATGCAATATTCAATCGTTGTTGCATCAACGGCATCTGAGCCTGCACCGCTTCAATTCTTGGCACCTTATACGGGCTGCGCGATGGGCGAGTTTTTCCGTGACAATGGCATGCACGCCCTTATCGTTTATGACGATTTGTCAAAGCAAGCTGTGGCCTATCGTCAGATGTCCTTGCTGCTGCGCCGTCCACCAGGTCGTGAAGCTTACCCTGGCGACGTGTTCTATCTTCACTCACGTTTGCTCGAACGTGCAGCGAAAATGAATGATAGCAAAGGTGGTGGTTCACTTACCGCGCTGCCCGTTATTGAAACACAAGCAGGCGACGTTTCGGCTTACATTCCAACCAACGTTATCTCCATCACCGATGGTCAGATCTTCTTGGAAACAGGCTTATTCTACAAAGGCGTTCGTCCAGCGATCAACGTCGGTCTCTCGGTCAGCCGTGTTGGTTCGGCCGCGCAGATCAAGGCGATGAAGCAGGTTGCGGGTTCGATCAAGCTTGAGCTTGCTCAGTTCCGTGAAATGGAAGCTTTCTCACAGTTCGCATCAGATCTTGACCCCGCGACACAAAAGCTTCTGAACCGTGGACGTCGTCTCACAGAACTTTTGAAGCAAGCGCAATACTCACCACTTGCCGTTGAAGAGCAGGTCTGTGTGATTTACGCCGGCGTTAAAGGCTATCTCGACAAGGTCAAAGTTGAAGATGTTTCACGCTACGAACAGGGCCTCTTGCGCGAATTGCGTGGCAAGGGTGCTGATTTGTTGGCAGCCGTACGTACAGATAAACAGATCAAGCCAGAAACCGAAGAAAAGCTAAAAGCTTTCATCGAAAATTATGGCCGCGTTTTCGCTTAAAGATTAAGCGACACCAAAAGAAAAGCCCCATTCCTCAAGGGAAGTGGGGCTTTTTTTATATCTGCCTTAAGCAGCGGGAGTAAGGGCGCAGCGTGTTTGTCTGGAAACTTTTATAAAAGAACGCCCGTCTTTGAAGGTCGTATCAATATAGCCTTCAATGGCTGCGAAATGTTGTTCATCAGGCGCGTGGCAGGTCAGTGATATTCCTTTCACTTCCCTTGTGACGACGGCTTTTAAATCTACAAGTGCTTGTCTCACCGTTGTGAATGCGGCTACGTTTTTAAATTCTAAACAAATAGGGTCGCTAAATTGAAACATAAATCCTCAAGAATCGTAAAGGGTAAAAAGATGCGCGCACTTATAGATAGATATTTGTTTTTGACAAGTAAGAGAGAGTGGCGCCTATAAAATTTATGCGCTTAGTGACAATAAAATTTCTCGAACGGCTTTAAAAATGGGCCGGTTCGTCTCAAGAACAGCCATTTTTTGGTAGCCCGTGATGGATGCGGGTCTATCATCACCCTTTAAAAAGCTTTCAACTGCTGCTGAAGTTTCCCCATCAGGAGTATGAACAGTAAAGGCGCCTCCAGCTTGATCATAGCTCACAACTGTCGCGCCTTTTCTTTCGAGATGGCGCGAAGCCAAAGTCACATCAATACCTGAGTCAACAGCAATAATATAAGCAGCGCGCGCCATTTTATATATCCCAACATATTTTTAAAAAAATCGTGGGGTTTTATAGTCAAAAGCGGGCTTACCAGGCAAGACCCTCTTTATTTTCACGCAGCCTGTGTAAAAGCCTGCGGAATATCAGCCATTTCATAAGGGGTGGCTTCGTAAATAGCCTTGATCCAATTGGTGTAGAGATGGGCTGTGTGGCGCCATGTATTCAGGGGTTTTGCAGCAAGATTGTCGCCTGGAAAATAATGACGTGGTGGCGCGATAGCAGGATCGATGGCTATGTCGCGCTCATATTCTGTCTTCAAGCTTTCGGTATCATATTCGGGATGGTTCAAAACATAAACGCGTTTGGGGTAATGCAAACTGCCATCATCATAGGGGCTCGATTCCACCATGATATTGGGGCCACTTTCATTACATTCAGCGACAATCTCAAGATCCGGATGATCAAGAATGTCGGCTTTGCGAGGGCTCTTCCAGCGCGATACCGGTACTTGAAAACGATCGGGAAAGCCTGAAAGTAATCCTGTTTTATCTGAGACGAGTTGATGTGTAAAAAGCCCCCAAGTTTTCCGATCGCCTTTATAGCTTTCAATGTTGTGGAAGTATTTGAGAGCAGCCTTGGCGCCCCAACATAAAAAGAGTGATGACAAAACATTGTCAGCTGACCAATCTAAAATTTTGATGACTTCAGGCCAGATCTCTTCTTCACCGACTGTAGGTTTGAGTGCATTGACACCTGTGACAATCAGCCCATCAAATTTCTTATCTTTGATGTCGCTAAAGGCATGATAAAATTTCTTGATATGCTCGGGCGGCGTATTTTTAGATGCGCGCCCGGCATGGATGTCTTTCACATAACTATCTGTTGTCGCAAAAGTCAGATTAACTTGCAGCATGGTATTGCCAAGCCAGTAAGCCAACTGCCGTTCCGTCGCCATTTTGTCTGCCATCAAATTAATGATGGCAATTTCCATGGGGCGAATGTCCTGATGCCGCGCCCGTTCAGCTTCAATCGCGGCAGGATCACCGAGCGAAGGCAAAAACGGGTGCGGATCACGAGCATTAACAATAACGGGCATAAAATATTTATCCGACTTCAGGGGCAAATAGAGGGCGGCGCGCGGGCTTTTCTACCCGTGCGGCTGAGGACTCGGTGCTAAAGGTGTGCACGTCTCCAAAATAACGAAGTACGCATGCTGCTTTTGCTACGTTCAGTATAGCCCGAAGCTCATCCGTCTTTAAGACGGAGGCTGTAACAGTAAAACATTCTGGATTGCGGCTGTCCTGATAAAAATTGGCAACCTCAAATCCAGCATCCGTCAACTGTTGTCGAATACCCGGAGCTGCATTCGCCTTATTTGTAAAAACATAATATTTTTGACCTTCACTCATTTTACTCTCCTTATAAAAAACCGCTTTTGATTGGGTTGCGGTAAAAACCCTCCGGTTAATTCCGGTGTAAGTTATGCTGCAAGGCGTGTTGGAGCCGGTTTTAGCCAAACAGGGGCGCCAATAATCGGCACCTCATAATTGGGAGGCGTTTCCGCTGGAACTCTGCGCATTGTGGCGATAATAGGTATCGCACTTTCAACTTCAGCCTCGCGGCTACCTAATAAACGACGCGAGCTTGAGCGTAGGGCGGCAACATTTGTTCCCAATTCAGCCCTAAATAAGGTGGGTTCCACGAGAGCTTTATGTGCAGCGCCGGTTGCTGCTTGACGAGGTGTAACTTCAAGAGACGTTGCTCCAAACTCAAAATCAATGCTCTTACCATCAAGTCTGCGCAGAAGTTCAAGATCATCTTCTGAAGGAACGAGCTTAACGTTACGAAAATTGTCAATTTCATGCACGTGGGTAACTGATGGAACAGAAGGAACAATCAGATCAACATCTTCTTCTTTCAGAATACCTGATGCAATAAGGTTAGCACGCCGCTCTGGGTCCGAGAAAAGAAGTGTATGTTCAGGCAAGATCTCAAGTGAGCGGAATTGGCTTTTACGATCGTTTGTATTGGTAAGACGATAAAGTCTCTCAATACGATTTTTCACATATGAAAATTCGACGCCATTGCTGGTACCACAAACGACAACATTATCCCGTAATTGAGCGCAGAAAAAATCATTGCGCACATTGTCATCTGTGCCCTTATCATTATCAGGGCCCGCACAATTGACGGCGATAACCAGTACATCAGGTCTTTCGGTATTGGTTATAAATTCTGAAACAGAAATTCCGATATCGATGGTATTAAGTGCTGGTGTTAAGGTGTAACCAGCATCGCGAAGACCAATAACGCCTCTATGCTTCGAGTAAGCCCCATCAATTTTACCTTTTGCACGATCATCGAATGTATCGGTGATGTGATAGATGTGGGTACTGGTAAACGGCACGCCCATAATAATCTCCTCAAATCCACCTTGCGGCGGTCGTTCACCGTTCCTTGAAATAGGCGGAACGGCAAAGCCCTTGATCTGAAACCATGCGGTTTCAGCGAAGA
>JBASWO010000028.1:0-3943 GCA_049276515.1 Alphaproteobacteria bacterium | reverse complement strand
GCCTAAAGGACACTTCAATTCCCTATTTGAGTAAAATGGGATATGGGGTATTGGGCGGGGTACAACTTGATTGGTTGAATCAAAAACTTTGTTTTATTCTAACAAGATGCGGTGTTAGTTGCTTTCCGTCCCTGGCACCATTTCCAAAAACCAATTTAGTGTTTGCCGCGTGTTTTGCCGCTTGAAGATTTGCTGCTAGCCGGCTTAGCGGTCAGAGTCCGCGAAGCTTTCGCAGTTTTCATGCGCCGTGCAGGCAGAGACGGTTTTTGCGTATGTAGGAAGGCCGCCAATTTGGTCTTGCTTTGCTTTTTCACCGATACAGCTTCTTCCTGTGCGTCATAAACAAGGTTCATACCTTTAATGCCTTGTCGCCATGCGCTTAGTAGGAGTTTCTCGCTTTTTTCGAGTGGTGTTCCTAGGGCTAGCGATACTGTAAGAGCAACAGTGCTGCTGATAAAACTTTGGACAGCTGCTGCCATGCGGATTCTAGCTTCAGCTGGTATTTCATCGCCACAAGCAAAAAGCGTTGCATGCTTGAGTTGCAATTCTGCGGCGCTGCGAGCTGAATGTGTGCCGTAACAATAGCGGTTAGCCGCATTGATATCTGTGTCCGAGAAGCCGAGTTCTGCCAAAATATCGTTACCTTGAATTTTTAAAACTTTAAGGCAGTAGTCTTCACCTAAGACCCAAGGTGTGAAGGCCAGCCGGATTTTGTTAACCTGAGGCAAATAATCTTCAATTTTACGAATAGCTTCATCTGTAAGGCCACGTGAACGAAGAGAGGCGTGGTTGATGGCTGGTGCTTTTTCAAGCGAGCGTACGCCTGCAATATGAGCCACAATGTTAGCGACGCTGCGTTTATCATAGTTGAGGCGTGCTAAAGCCTCGCTTACAAACGGAGCTACATGTATCTGAAAGCTTTCTTCTTGAGACATGCGCGTGAGCATCAAATGACTGACGGGTTGAATGCCTTGAGTTAGGCTTTCCATGAAAAGCATAAGGCCAGACGAATCCTTCAGTTCCGTCACTTGCACGTGGCGTAAACCATGTTGCCGCGCCAATTCTAAAGTATCATCCCAGCAACGTTGAGCTGTTGCGACCAAGGTTAGATCTGGGCATTGATCGAGCTTAAGTGGGACGGGCAGCACCGAAATTTTTTCATAATCATTTCTGTCGCCATAGGCAGCTCGACGGTGATTTCGTAATGATCGTAAAGCGCTTTCGCGGTGGGCGTTGAAAAGAGGGTGGGGACCACGAAGGGCAGCAAGTTTAGCTGATGTCGCATAGGCTTCAGCTGTCATGACGGCACTAATACCTGCAGCCAGGCTGCGAGCAGCATCGCTATCATAAGGCACAGCTAGGGCCATCAGCAGAGGGGCTAAATTACAATAACCAAGACTGAGACCTCCCGAAGCTGGATCATGGATATCTAGGAGGATAACGAGCAGTTGGGTGGCATGACGTAAGGCATCGATATTCAGTGAGCCATCATTATGGCGTAAAGCCATAAGATCAATCATGGCTGGGGAGACAGATGTCGTCTTCAAACCCCAATCTGATGAAATATCGGTAAATTGAAAGTTTGTCGGTGTGGGTGACAATAAAGCTTTCTGCCATTTTGGCTGAATGTTTTTATCTTGTTTGCCGCTAACAACTGCATCAATCGCCGCGTTAGAAATTTCAATATGTTTTGATTTGTTGGCGGTATTTGCAGCGATAGGAACTGTGCGAAAACCATAAGCCCATTCTACACCAAGATTGGCCATCCGTGCTGGCTCAAGGGCAATATAGCGTTGGGCAAGTGCGTAGCGCGCTTCATCAAAAAAGTTGCGCGCCTCGGTTTCATCGCTAAATAGATTTAATTTCCATGCTACGTAAGCTGCAGAGCCAACAACACGGTCAAAAACTTGTTGGGCACTCGTTTCATGTGTGCCATTTCTGCCTTCACCTGTTCGGCGCCAAAGCCAGGAGGGCACAGTGTTTTCTTCCTTGGTCCTGCTTTGAGCGGGAATTGATTTGCAGACGGCTTCACCTAGGAGTGATGCAGCTTCAGCACTCCAATTATCAGGACAGCTCAAGAGGGAGGGCTCGTCTTCCCATTCTTCTGGTTCGTTAAAATGGATGAGATCCCATGAGCTCTCGCCGCTGCGAGTGAAGAGGCGCTGAATGCCGAGCGAAAAGGGGTTCTTTTTCAGAGGGTTGGACATCAGGCAGGGCTGCCATTTCCAGAGTTATCCACAAGATGATGTGGCGTAGCACATTAATGCCACAAAATATGGTAGCTTAAAAGTGAAAGTTATTAACAGGCAAAATCGAGCAAAGAGATCAATTTGCATCTAGATTAATAAAAATCAGTGGCTTTGCTGGACAAGCTAATCCAACAATTTATAAACACTGCGTTCCTTTTTGGTGATTCCCTGCGCTCTATGGAAAACTTTTCTCTCATTCGTCGCTTGTCGCAGTTCGGCACGCTCATGCAAACCTGCTTTAAAGGCATAGAGGTTGGTCGAGATATAACAGGTAATCGTTATTATCACGAACGTCATACGCCTAAAGGCATGCGCCAAAGACGATGGGTGATCTATGCAGGTGAGCCAGAAGCGAGTAAGGTTCCACCCGAATGGCACATTTGGTTGCACCAAACAGCAGATGCGCCATTGTCAGAAAGTAGTTCGTTTCATAAACCTTGGCAGAAACCACATCAGCCTAATATGACAGGAACATCCGAATCTTATTTACCACCAGGTCATACGCTTGAAGGTGGCAAGCGCGCGAAGGCCACCGGCGATTACGAAGCGTGGACGCCCGAAGAATAAAAGCAGAGGATCAGAGACAATGGGACGCAGCATTTTCGAGACGATCTTAGGCGCCGTAGTTTTGGTTATTGCCGCCATGTTCATTATGTTTGCTTATTCCAGTGCCGATCTGAGAAAGGTCAAGGGCTACACAGTTGCAGCCAACTTTCCGATGGTTGATGGCTTGAAAGAGGGTATCGACGTGAAGGTCAATGGTGTCAAAATTGGCTCAGTTTCAGATCTTCATCTTCTTACTGATCCCGGCCCTAATCAGTATCTCGTGAATGTTGCAATGACAGTTGATCCAAGCATCAAGTTGCCAACAGATACGATGGCAATGGTTACATCAGAAAGCTTACTGGGTGGCAAATATATGTCGTTGGAACCAGGTATTGATGAAGAGATGATCAAAACAGATGGTACCGGTCGTATTACGCGCACTCAGGCTCCCTTACGACTTGATGATCTTATTGGTCAGCTGATTTACAGCAGCAAACGCGGTGAACCAGCTAAAGGTGCGTCAGTAGCTGAACCCGCCCATCCGTAATGCGCTTACTTTTTTTACTGCTGGCATTTTCAGGCGCATCGTTTTCGGCTTTAGCAGCTGTACCGACAATAGAGCAGCCCATCGCTATTCTCAGTGCGCTCGATAAAATGACGGCGCGTGTTGAAGAGATAGAGGTGCGTACGGGCAAACCTCTCAAGTTCGGCACTCTTATGATCAATGCGCGCACTTGTCGTGTCACGCCGCCAGAAGAAAATCCAGAAGCTGCAACCTATCTTGAGGTTAGTGAGTTTAAGCCTGGAGAAAAAGACATCCCCGTTTTTCACGGTTGGATGTTTGCGTCGAGCCCAGCCTTATCGGCTATGGAGCATCCTATCTATGATATTTGGGTGACAGGTTGCAAAATGCCTGCGACTAAGTGATCCCAGCTCGGTTTAATGGGTTCAACTAATTTTACAGGCTTCTTTATAGCACCAGCCAATAGATGTAGGTAATTCGCGCGCGTTATTTCATGCGTGCCGAATTGCACGAGATGATCGGTCTGGAATTGCGTGTCCAACAAGCTAAATCCACAGTAGCGTAAGAGGGCAACCAAATAGACCAGAGCTATTTTACTAGCGTCTGTTTTGCGACTGAACATGCT
>JBASWO010000027.1:0-5863 GCA_049276515.1 Alphaproteobacteria bacterium | reverse complement strand
GGGCTCAATATGTTTAGAAAAGTAGATGTTCCTGTTTTAGGCATTATTGAGAATATGAGCTATTTTCTATGCCCGCATTGCCATGAGCGTAGTGATATTTTTAGTCATGGCGGTGCGCGCCATGAAGCTAAAAAATTAGGTGTGCCCTTCTTGGGTGAAATTCCATTGGAAATAGCAATCCGTGAAACATCTGATGCGGGTGATCCGATTGTAGAGGCTAAGCCTCAGAGCAATGTCGCCAAGCTTTACCGTGATATAGCCAAAAAAGTCTGGGAGGTTATTCAGTGAGTGGTCCTGTTATTTTGCCTTATCGAGGCATAACACCCAAAATAGATCCGAAAGCTTTTGTGGCTCCAGGTGCTGTTATTATTGGTGATGTCGAAATTGGCCCTGAAAGCTCGATCTGGTTTGGTTGTGTCTTAAGGGGTGATGTCAATTATATCCGCATTGGATCACGCACCAATATTCAGGACGGCACTGTTATTCATACAGCAAGCGGTTTGCAATCAGCGCGCCTTGGTAAAGAGGGCAGTAGCATGCCAGCAGAAGGGTATCCTACTCTTGTTGGGGATAATGTCACAGTAGGACATATGACTTTACTGCACGCCTGTACAATTGAGAGTGATGCTTTTGTTGGCATGCATTCCTCTGTTATGGACGGCGCAAAAATTGAAAGTGGCGGCATGTTAGCGGCAGGTGCTTTGTTAACGGCTGGCAAAATAATTTCTAAGGGACAGTTGTGGGCAGGTAGCCCCGCCAAATTCTGGCGCGATCTCTCGTCCGACGATATTAAAATGTTTGGTGTGCGTGCTGGACAATATGCTGAGTTGGGTGGGGAATATCTAAAGTTAGCTAAGGCACAAGCTTAAACAGCTCTCACTTTTACATAGCTTCCGGGTGCGTTTTCAATTGCGTGCGCAATCTGGCGCGCAGGCACTTTTTCACCAGCATGGGGCTTAAGCCAGCTTAGCCATTCAGGCCACCAGGAACCTTTTTGTTGTTTGGCTGTTGCAAGCCATTC
The DNA here is from genome assembly GCA_049276515.1 of Alphaproteobacteria bacterium. Lineage (GTDB taxonomy): Bacteria > Pseudomonadota > Alphaproteobacteria > UBA9219 > UBA9219 > JAATFY01. Next base: position 4,842 of record JBASWO010000027.1, on the reverse strand, counting down.
TTCAGGATCAGCTGGGAGATTTGTATTTGTCCAATATCCATACTTATTCACCTGAGGTGAATTAATCACGCCAGCAACATGGCCAGAGCCTGACAAAACAAACGTCATGGGGCCCTTGTAGAGTTGCGTTGCAGCATAGGTAGATTTCCAGGGCGCAATATGATCTTCGCTGGTTGATAAAATAAAGCTTGGGGTATCAATTTGGCGTACATCAATCGGCACACTTTTCATTTTGATGCCGCCTGGTTGGCATAAGAGATTATCGAGATACATATTATGTAAATAATAGCTATGCATCGCGGCTGGCAAATTCGTGGAGTCTCCATTCCAATACAAAATATCAAAGGGGAATGGTTCTTTGCCGAGCAAATAATTATTGATGACAAACGACCAAATCAGATCATTGGCACGCAGCATATTAAAAGTTGTCACCATGCTGGAAGCTTCAAAATAACCGCGTTGCGCCATGTTCTCTTCAATGAGTTTGACCTGATCAGGGTCAATAAAGACCCCTAAATCACCAGGGTCGCTAAAATCGACCATGGTTACGAGATAGGTAGCGCTTACTACTTTAGGTAAACCTGGACGTGGTTGTGGCATGGCTTTTAGGTAGGCAAGAGTTGCTGCAAGCAAGGTACCGCCAATACAATAGCCAAGAACATTGATGTTATCTTCACTCGTTAAGCGACGAATTTCGTGCATGGACGCAAGAATGCCGTCATTCATGTAATCATCAAAATTTGTTGCGGCATGTCTTTTGTCGGGGTTAACCCAAGAGATGCAAAAAACTGTATGACCCTGTTTAACAAGATATTGGATCATGGAATTTTTTTGGCTCAAATCGAGAATATAAAACTTATTGATCCAGGGCGGGACAATAAGAAGGGGTGTTTTATGCACCTCTGCTGTTTGAGGTTCGTACTGAATAAGTTGCATCAAGGTGTTTTGATAAATAACCTTGCCGGGTGTGGTCGCTATATTATCGCCAACCGCGAAGGCCTGCGTATCTGTCATCTTAATGCTTAGCTTGCCGTGTCCGCGTTCAAGATCTGCGAGCAAATTTTCGAGACCTTTAATGAGGTTTTCCCCATGCGTCTCAAACGTCGTGCGCAAAACCTCTGGATTTGTGAGCCAAAAATTATTGGGTGAAAGCGCATCAAGCATTTGCCGCGTATAAAATTCTAACTTGCGAGTTTGCCGTGGATCCATATCCTTGGATTCAAGTTGTACGAGGCCGTGCACCCATTGAGCGGTCAGCAAATAGGATTGCTTCATATAATCAAAGAGCCAATTGCTGTTCCATTCCTGATCTTTAAAGCGTTTGTCACCTTTATTTGGCATCACAACAGGATCGGATGGTTTGCCTTGAACGCGATCAAGAACAGATTGCCAAACTTTGGTATAGCCTTGCCAGAGAGCAACCTGCGCATTCACAAAACGTTCAGGATCATGTAGTACATGATTGCTGAGATGGCTAAAGGCATCCATCAAATGGGCGGGATCAAGCGTGGGAATAGAAATTGATTTACCCTTATTACGCTCAACATAATCTTGAATTAATTTCTGACTACGTTCAGCAATGCGCATCATGATGCGCGACCATTCAGCTGGGTCATAGATATGGTGTGCGCTCTGAGGATCGGCTTGAGGTGCCTTGGGTTTTTCTTCAGATCCTGATTTGATGGTCTCTGGTTGAGCTTGAAAAACCTCGGGCTCAGGTGGTGTTACTTCTGGTGTAGGTTCTGGATCAGGCTCACTTACCTGGGGTTTGCTTTCTTCATGCTTAGGGTTTTCTGCAAGCCTTTGCTCCATAGCGATTCGCAGCGCCGCAATGGCGTCGAGCGATTTCGCCAGTTTTTTTGACATTTTGGGGTTTTGATCGTCGTCTGCTATGGTCATTGCTTGCCTGAAGCAGTAGGTGAGGGTTCCTGAGTAATAGCATGAAAATTAAACTGAAATCAGCATTTATTGCGCAGATTGCTATGCTTTTTGTTGCGTTGTCACTTACCTGTTGCAGTAGTAATAAGACTGCAGCAACGGATGAAGGCATTCAATTTCCAAAGATTTTTGGCGGCAGCGAAGTGCCAGATGAGATATTAAATGCGCCACGTGTTGTTGAGACGCCACCACCCCGAGATTTGAGCGAGGTGCCCTGGCCACGTCTTGGTGATGTACCTTCAAAGCCTACAGATTTTTCGCCTCAACCCGTGATTGATCAGGCAATTGCTGAAATGCAATATGAACGTTCGCGTGCCCTAGGCTCGCAATCCTCCCCTACGGCTACAAAAAATTATCCTCTTCTTCCTCCGCAACTCCCACAACGCTAACCTGGACGTATCTTATGCTGACAATTGCAATCGCTGGTTTGGGAACTGTGGGAGCAGGCGCAGTAAAATTATTACAAAAAAATGCTGAACTAATTGCGCGCCGTACCGGCAATCCAATTAAAATTAAGGCCGTGAGTGCGCATGACAAAGCTAAAAAGCGTGATTGCGACTTATCCGGCATTGATTGGGTTGATGACGTACAAAATTTAGGTCAATTGCCTGGCGTTGATGTTGTGGTTGAGCTTATGGGTGGCGCTGAAGGCCCAGCTCGTAAGCTTGCTGAGAATGCTCTAAAAAATGGCAAGCATTTGATCACGGCAAATAAAGCATTGATGGCCACACACGGTGTTGCCTTGGCCAAATTGGCAGAAAGCAACAAAGTTCAAATTGCTTACGAAGCGGCAGTTGCCGGCGGCATTCCAGTTATTAAGGCGCTGCGAGAAGGTTTGGCAGGAAATACTGTTCATTCCGTCCGCGGCATTCTCAATGGCACATGTAATTACATTCTCACACGCATGCGTGATGCCGGTCTTACATTTGATGCTGCACTCGCTGAGGCTCAAAAACTTGGCTATGCAGAAGCCGATCCCTCGTCAGATGTTGATGGTCATGATACAGCCAATAAATTAGCCATCCTTGCAGCACTTGCCTTTGGAACAGAGCCCGATCTCACCAATGTTCAAATTGAAGGTATTCGCCGCATTACGCCTCTCGATTTGCAGTATGCAGAACAATTGGGATGTCGTGTGAAGTTACTCGGCGTTGCGCGCATGACAGAGAAAGGTTTGGAGCAGCGCGTTGGCCCTTGTTTGGTTCCAAAGAAGATGCCTCTAGCCCATGTCTCAGGTGCTTTAAATGCTGTTCTTACACGCGGCGATTTTGTGGGCGATATTATGCTTGAAGGAGCCGGGGCGGGCGCTGAGCCTACGGCCAGCGCTGTGGTGGCGGATATTATGGATCTAGCACGCGGCATGAAGTACCCGGTTTTTGGTGTGCCAGTCGCACAATTGAAGAAGGCTCAACCTGTTCGTGATGGCGCAAAAGCCCGTCATTACACGCGTTTACAGGTTATGGACAAACCGGGCGTGGTAGCGGATATATCTGCCATTCTGCGAGATGAGGCTATTTCAATCGAATCTCTCTTACAGAGGGGTAAAACCGAAAATTCGGTTCCTGTTGTCATGATAACGCATGAATCTAGCGTTACAGCGATACGCAAGGCGATTGAAAAGATCGCTCAGTTAAAAACAACCTTCGAGCCACCTTGCTTGATGCAAATTGAAGATTAGGAGAAAGAATGTCGACTGAAGATCAATATATGGACCGTAATCTTGCTCTCGAACTTGCACGTGTATCTGAGGCAGCTGCTTTATCAGCATCGCTTCTTGTTGGTCGTGGTGATGAAAAACAAGCTGATCAAGTCGCTGTCAATGCGATGCGCCGCGCTTTGAATGCGCTGGATATTCAGGGAACTGTCGTGATCGGTGAAGGTGAACGTGATGAAGCGCCGATGCTTTATATTGGTGAAAAAGTTGGCAGCGGCAAAGGTCCTCGTGTTGATATTGCGCTCGATCCATTAGAAGGCACATCAATTACAGCGACGGGTGGCGCAAATGCTTTGGCTGTTGTCGCTATGGCTCAATCGGGTGGTTTTTTGCATGCCCCAGATGTCTATATGGACAAAATCGCGATTGGTTCAGGTTTGCCTGCGGACATCATCAATATTGATGCTCCTGTAGCTGAAAATCTAAAGAACCTTGCCAAAGCAAAAGGCGCGCAGCTTTCTGATTTGCAGGTCTGTATTTTAGATCGTCCACGTCACAAAGAATTGATCACCAAGGTTCGTGAAACAGGCGCACGCATTATGTTAATCGGTGACGGTGATGTGTCGGCTGTTATGGCAACATCACAGCCTGATAGCGGTATTGATATGTATATTGGCTCAGGCGGTGCGCCTGAAGGCGTTCTCGCCGCAGCTGCTTTGCAATGTATTGGTGGTCAAATTCAAGGACGCCTTTTATTCCGCAATGATGATGAAAAAGCACGCGCTAAGAAGGCTGGCATTACAGATTTAAATCGGGTTTATAAAACCAATGATTTAGCTCATGGTGATGTCATGTTTGCAGCGACAGGTGTAACAAACGGGACCATGCTCAAAGGTGTCCGTCGCTTTGCGGGTGGAGCTGAAACGCACACGGTCGTTATGCGCTCGAAGAGTGGGACTGTTCGTACAATTGAAGCGACACATAATTTCCGTCGTAAGCCATTGGCAGACGCTTAAGTATGGATGTCTATGACATCATTGGCTTGATGGGCGTTGGGTGTTCGCTTTTTGCTTATGGTAAAGTTCAGTGGCGCCGCGATTATGCAAAGCATTTAAGTTTCTCAGCCCTCAATGTTGCCTCTTCTTGTCTGATTGGCATTTCATTCGTGAAGCACTGGAATATGGCATCTTTTACGCTGAATGCCGTGTGGGGACTGATTAGTATTTACGGCGTTTACCGTTGCCTAAAAC
>JBASWO010000026.1:0-7549 GCA_049276515.1 Alphaproteobacteria bacterium | reverse complement strand
ACGTGACCCATAACGGTCACAACAGGCGGACGTGGCTTCATGTTCGCTGGATCATCTTGAATGCCGCTGGTATCAGCTTCAATGTCAGATTCCGCTACACGCTTAATACGGTGACCAAATTCCGTTGCAACCAACTCAGCTGTATCGGGATCAATGGTCTGGGTAATGGTTGCCATAACACCCATCTTCATCAGCGCCTTAATAACGTCAGCGCCACGTTCAGCCATACGATTGGCTAGTTCTTGCACCGTAATAGCTTCAGGAATTGTCACATCACGTGTCACTTTGACCTGCTCTTGCGGCTGCATCGCTTGGCGTTTTTCACGCTCAATGCGACGACGCATAGACGCGACGGAACGACGGCGAATACCGCCACCTTCATCATCGGTCAAAGCTTGGGTTACGGTGAGACGAGCACCTGCACGGCGGGTATCATTGGGATTGCGGCGAGGTGCTGGCGCTCCACGACCGGCTTTATGGCCACGACGTGCACCACCCTCTTCCTCTTCTTCGCCAACAGCGTGACGTCCCGCAACAGGCTTTGCTGTACCTAAATCACCAAGACGCGTTGCCGCGCGCATGCGATCATTGCTTTCGCCACGGCGACCACTGCGCGCATCATCTTCTGCACGACGACGCTCACTATCTGTTTTTTCCTGTTCTTGAATACGGCGTAATTCTTCTAACTCACGAGCACGCAAAGTATCGCGTGTCACCGGACCTGTTGGTTGCTCCACACCAGCTTCAGATGGCGCTGTATAGCTAGCTTCCGTTTCACGCTTTTCACCTTCGAGCACAGCACCACGTAAGGCGCGTGCGCGCGCATCACGCTCTTCATTCGTCAGCTGACGAATAACCGCGCTCGTAGCGCGACCGCGTTCATTGACGCTAACCGAGGTTCCGGGCTCAGGACCACTGACCATTTGTTGACGTGCAGGATCTGTCGCTGGTGGCGCATCTTTATCTGTGCGCTTTCTTTGCTTAACTTCAACGGCAACCGTTTTTGAGCGGCCGTGCGAAAAACTTTGGCGCACAGAACCAGCAGCGCCACCATCGGTTGAAACTGGTTTCTTCAGTTCCAATTTGGGGCGGCCACCTAGGCTCAAAACCTTCTTCGTATCTTGATCGGTCATCGTTTCCTACTATCCGTTTCCTTGAGATATATGCGGTGTTGCGGTCATTTTTGCCAGACGAATTAACTCATCACGTAATTTAGCTGTTAAAGCATGGGGTTTGAGGCCGAGATAGACCAACTGCTCATGCCCCAACGCCATGCCCAGCTCTTGGCGGCTAAAGAGCGTGCTCGTGAAGATATCGCGCGCAGCACGAAAAGCCTGCATATCGCTTTTTGCATCATCAGCCAGCAACAAGAGGCCTAGTTTACCTGACTTCAATTCCGCCTCGACCTGTAACTGACCGAGAACAGCGATACCCGCACGACGAGCAAGACCCAGAAAATCGAGACAGCGCTTACGCATCAACTGGATCATCTGATCAAAAAGACCGGCATCAATTGTGACGGCTGTTTTGGCGGCTTTAGAAAAAAGGTTTTTCTTCAAAGCTTCAGTGACAGCATCACGCGATGCTGTCACCCATAAGCCACGACCAGGAAGTGTCTGTGCGAGATCAAAAACCAATTGGGCGTCAGGCCCAACAACAAAGCGGATCAAAAGATCCTTAGCCAACACCTCGCCCGTGACAAGGCAACGCCGCGCGCTGTCTTGCGCGGTCGTGACCTTGGTGTCTTGGGCTTGTGTGTGAGCCGCTTCCATTGTGCCTTCCGTACCTCATGACTACGCGGGCACTGAAGGAGATTGCTCTCCATCAGTAAACCAGTGAGCACGCGCGGCCATAATGACTTCGTTTGCCTTTGTTTCTGTAAGACTATCGTTGCCGATAATTTCACGCAGCTCATCGCTCGCAAGATCCGCCACGTCATCGAGTGACTTGACGCCTTTTTCACCGAGCTTCACGGCCATTTCGATCGTGATACCAGGAAGTGCGACAACGTCATCGGCAACGCCGAATTCCTTACGCTTAGCTTCAAGTTTAGCGGCATTTTCAGCAAGCCAGGTACGAGCACGTTCTTGGAGTTCGCCCGCAACTTCCGTATCGAAGCCTTCGATTTCAGCGAGTTCATCTGTCGATGTTTCTGCAATCTGCTCAACACGGGTAAAGCCTTCGCTGACCAGCAAATGAGCGATAACATCATCAACCGCCAGAGCTTCAACAAACAGCGCTGTACGCGTTGCTTGTTCTTGCTGACGACGTTCTGATTCTTCCTTCTCGGTCAAAATATCGATGTCCCAGCTGGTGAGCATGGACGCCAAACGCACATTCTGGCCACGACGACCAATCGCGAGTGACAATTGCTCGTCAGGAACGACAACATCCATACGGTTGTTATCTTCATCCAAAACAACCTTAGCAACTTCAGCTGGCGCCAAAGCATTAACGACGAAGGTCGCAGGATCGGATGACCAAGGAATGATATCGATCTTCTCACCTTGCAATTCGCCAACAACCGCTTGAACACGGCTGCCGCGCATACCAACGCAAGCACCAACAGGATCAATTGAACTATCGTTTGAGACCACAGCGATTTTAGCGCGGCTGCCCGGATCACGAGCAACTGACTTGATCTCAATAATGTTGTCATAAATTTCTGGCACTTCCTGCGTAAACAGTTTGGCCATAAAGAGGGGATGGGTGCGTGATAAGAAGATTTGCGGACCACGCTGTTCTTCGCGCACATCGTAAATATAAGCACGAACACGATCGCCATTCTTGAAATGTTCGCGTGGCAATGTTTCATCGCGACGCATCATGGCTTCTGTACGGCCCAAATCTACGGTCACATTGCCGTATTCGATACGTTTGACGATACCGCTAACGATTTCACCAACACGATCTTTGTATTCTAAGAATTGACGCTTACGCTCAGCTTCACGCACTTTTTGTACGATCACTTGCTTTGCGGTCTGAGCAGCAATACGGCCCAGATCAATCGGCGGCAGATCATCAACAATGAAATCACCAACAGTAATATCGGACTTCGATTTACGAGCGGCCTTCAAATTGATTTGTGTGAATTCATTCTCAACAGGGTCAGCAACTTGCAAATAACGCTGCAAGCGAACTTCGCCCGTGCGACGATCAATTTCAGCACGAATGTCATGTTCGTGGCCGTATTTGGCGCGTCCGGCCTTTTGAATGGCCTGTTCCATGGCGACCAAAACTTCATCGCGATCAATACTTTTTTCGCGCGCTACGGCGTCAGCTACATGCAATAATTCCATTGTCTTCGTCTCCCCTTACTTCCCTGTTTAATGTTTTGTACTGTCTTTGGCGCCGAGCAGCGCATCTGTCAGTACGAGTTTCGCGCGCGCAATGCTGTTCATTGGCACACGCACATCACCTTGTTCAGTACGAAATTCAATTTCAGCGTCTTTGTCATTTCCCGTAATACGAACAATGTTTCCTTGAAAACGTTTCTGGCCATCCTGCGGAGCTTCGAGCTCAATACGCGCGACATGGCCCGTGAAACGTTCAAAATCTTTGAGGCGCACCAGTGGACGATCGATACCAGGTGAACTGACTTCAAGCGTGTAGTGATCACTCATGGTTTCATCAGCATCGAGTTTTTCTGACACCGCATGGCTGATACGCACACAATCATCTACCGTCATAGGCTTGGTGTCATGGCGCTCAGCCATAATCTGCAAGGTGATATAACGACCACCCGCCATTTTCTGCACACGAACAAGTTCGTACCCAAGGGATGAAAGATCATCCGCTATCAGGTCCGAGACCTTATTTTCCAATGCATTCACCATCATCGTTACGAACCAGAATCCTTTTTCTGATGGACAACAAAAAAGGCGGGCTTTTGGCCCACCCAATCAATCCATCAATTCCTCATCAATCTAGCGATTTTTTCCAATATATCAAGGGTTTTTCCCACATCGTTTAACCAAAAAGACCGAATATTTTAACCTTGGTTAGCCTAAAATTAATATTAGCGGGTGTATAATATCACTGCGAAGTATTTGAAATAAAAGAATTTTATTGTGCGGTGCATATATGGGAGGAATAACAACCACCCGTGATTTTTTAAGAAATGCAGCTTTTTGCACAGTGTTTTCCTTAACCCTTTTTTCCCCAGCTTCCAGCAGCTATGCCTTTGATAATGAAGCAAATTTTGGCCTAGATAATGGATCAAAATCCATGCGGCCTTTTGTCGAACAAGAGAAAAAACAAAAATTAGGGGTCGTCCTCGATTATTTCCGTAAGGAAAGCCCCAACTGGGCGCCAGGTCTACCCAGAGCCATTCGCGACCCAGGCAGCTGGCTTAAGCACGGCCTTGGCATGGAAGGTGGTGCTGACGATACCATCACCTCTCTCTTCAGGCCCCTCTCCTCTCTTACTGAACCTGCTGATCCCACCCGAGCCCAAGCAGCTTGGCTAACACCGGACTACAATCATAAAGGTTTTTTGCCTGTGAATGATGCCGTCATTCTTGGCATCAATCTGCGCCAAAAAATTATGGATGATCGTCTGCAATTTGATGTGCATCCCTATATTGGTCAGAACTGGCACAGCGCCGATAATTACTGGGGTACCGAGCTCTCTCTCAGCTTGAAGTCAGAAGATACAGGTAAAGCCTGGGGACGCATTTCCATTCGCTTTACTGATGGCGATGAAGCTCTCATGGAGCATGGCAGTGGTTTTAATATGCGCAGTGAATTAAAATTTGATGATCATCTGAGTTTAAATGCAGGTGTCAGACAAAATGAAGATTCGCAACTCGGTGATTACGTCATCTTACGCTGGAAAGTCTCAACCGGCTTTTAGTCTTTGACTTTCTTGTGCTTCGCCGGTTTTTTTGACAAGACGCTGTCGAGCCTCTTGATCCACACCGGGATGAACCTCGCCATCCATTGTCAAACGTAATGGTTTTCCGTCTTCAGCGGATTTAATCACGACATAGGGTGGGTAAAAATCATCGTAAACGCCTTGATACAGATGCCGCAGAGCTTCAGCTTTTTGATTCATGATTCTCACATAAGCTGGAAAAGCACGTGAACGCTTACAAACAATATCATCTGAAGATCCAACGGCAGCACCAAATGCAACAGAAGCAGATAAGGGTTTTGAGCGCACCTCATCTAACCCTTCAAACCTTTCACCCAAATAGTACACACCAACCTCATCCTCTTCATCTGCAGGAATAATTTCAGGGGTGGATGCAGTCAGATAGAAAGCAGGAATATCAGAAAAGTCTGGATCGCGCACAAGCGACAAACGCAGATGCGTAATGGCTTGCGAGCTGCAGGCGTTACCTTGAAAATCTTCTGTAGCTAATTGCTTACCGATGTCTCGCACGCTTACAGGATGGTGAAATTCTATAGTGCGGCTGGTAATTTCCAAAACAGCTTCAGGCATATCTAAAAAATGAACGGTCATTTTAATGATCCAAATAATGCACCAACCAAGCGTACACTATTTTAAAATTTGCTCACAAGGCGCTTATTACTTGCGCCTATAAGTCATATATAAAGGCTCTCTCCCAGCCTTTAAGGCTTTTTGCTCATACCGCGTTTGCACCCAATCAGCAGGCGGATTTATACCATATGAACTACGCTCAAAATCCTTTGCCGCATCCATATGTTCTGTCATCCATTCTTTAAGTTGCGGATCGTCGGTTGCCAAACGCAACTCGGCTCCCGCCTTTAAAACGCGCGCTAGAAGAGGAATATTGGCTGGACCCACAAAGCGACGTTCCGCATGTCGTGCTTTGGGCCAAGGATCGGCAAATAAGATAAAGCAACGCGCTATACTTTTATCTGGCAGAGACAATAATAATTGCCGCGCATTGTCAGGAAAAATACGAACATTTTGTACAGCGTTTTTTTCGATATGATCGAGAGCGCTTGCTACACCATTGAGAAAAGGCTCACAGCCAATAAAACCGATGGTTGGATTTCGCTCAGCTTGTGCCGCCAAATGTTCGCCGCCGCCAAAACCAATTTCTAACCATATCTCTTTTGGCTTGAAGGAAAAAAGCTTGGAGGGCTCGATTACTTTGCCCTCGACAACATCGATTTTCAATTTTGGTAACAGCTCTTTGACGAGTGCGCCTTTGCGCACACGCAAAGGACGACCCTTACGACGACCATAAACCCGGTAAGCTGGAGTTGTCGTGCTCAGAGCTTGTAGGCCCGCTTCAATTCGGACACGAGGTCGAGACGTTCCCATGAGAAATGACCATCATCTTCAGGCTCGCGACCAAAATGTCCGAAGGAAGATGTTTTCTTGTAAATGGGGCGGTTCAACTGCAAGCGCTCACGAATGCCGCGCGGTGTCAAATTGACCATCTGGCGCAAAATATCCGCCATGCCAGCATCATCAACATGATTGGTATCGTGATTATTGACATAAACCGATAGAGGCTCGGATACACCAATCGCATAGGCGAGCTGAATGGTGCAACGATCTGAAATACCAGCCGCCACAACATTTTTTGCCAAATAGCGCGCCATATAAGCAGCAGAGCGATCCACTTTGGTTGGATCTTTACCCGAGAAAGCACCACCACCGTGAGGAGCAGCACCACCATAGGTATCTACAATAATCTTGCGGCCAGTGAGGCCAGCATCACCATCTGGTCCACCAATGACAAAACGACCTGTTGGATTGACGTAGAAGTCTTCGTCTTCGCACATCCAGCCCTGCGGTAGAGCTTTTTCTACATAGGGACGAACAAGTGCGCGAATTTCTGCCTGATCTGCTTTTTCATCATGCTGTGATGAAACAACAATGCCAGCTGTACGCATAGGCTTGCCATCAACATATTCCAATGTGACCTGACTTTTCGCATCAGGTCCAAGCAAAGGTAATTTGCCAGCATGACGATCTTCGGAAATCAGACGCAAGATTTTATGCGCGTAATAAATGGGAGCCGGCATATAGGTTGGTGTTTCACGGCATGCATAACCAAACATGATGCCCTGGTCACCAGCGCCTTCATCCTTATTGCCAGATGCATCAACACCCATCGCAATGTCATCAGATTGTGCGTGAACATAAATCTGCACATCTGCCCACTGCCAATGGAAACCTTTTTGAGCATAGCCAATCTCACGGACGGCGTCGCGAGCGGCCTGTTCCATTTCGCGCGGCGTGATCAAGGCAGGCCCGCGGATTTCACCGGCTAGAATAATACGGTTTGTTGTAGCCATCGTTTCCACGGCAACACGACTATGTGGGTCATGCGTGAGAAAGAGATCAACAACGGAGTCAGAAATGCGGTCACACACTTTATCAGGGTGACCTTCACCAACAGATTCTGACGTGAAAAGGAATGTATCTGGTTTGCTGCTCATAACGCTCTACTTGGCCAATAAGAAGGGAGCGCCAAAACAGCATGAATTGACCAGATGGGTCAAGATTGTCGTTGAAGCCGTCTTTTGGGGTTATTTCGAGGTTTTATCGTCCGCCATCGACTTGATCAGATCATAGATCGTACGGCGCTGCTTGGGATCTGTAA
>JBASWO010000025.1:0-19562 GCA_049276515.1 Alphaproteobacteria bacterium | reverse complement strand
GATTATTGCTGCTATTGTTGCTCATCCAGTTTGAGTAATTGTTGAACTGAGTCGTTGCAGTTGAAGTTGACCAACCCATTTTGCTTTTCAAACTGGCGATCGTATCACTTGGCCAGTAATAACGCGTAAAGAGTGTGGCAGGCGTGCCAGCGCTAGGTGGATCATCTGTAATGTCATAGCCACTGAGGCGAGCATCAACGCAGCCTCTCCAGGTGGTTGTATGAAAATTATAAGCATCTGCTGCAAGCCATGTTGGATGCGACGTGCCGATATTCACGGCTTGTGAGAAAGGTACGATGCCAATGTAAAGATTGGGTGGTGCCGTTGCTTGACCATGATAGAGGGTATCAACAAGAGTATTGGCTGCTGATTTAAGAGCGGCTAGTTTTGTGCCACCACCACCGGCTGTTTGTGTCATTGATCCCGTATTATCCAAGACCATGATCAGTTCAAGACCAGTGACAGAACGGGTGACTTGAGAGTTGGCATGAACATTGATTTCGTCAATACCAACCACGCCCATAAAAGTGGAGTCGAGTTGAGCGGTTGCCGTCAGGGTAATAACAGTATTGGTTGAGTCCGCTGTGGCATTGCTGCCAGTTACGGTGGCACCTAGATATCCATTAAAATTAGCTGCAAGGTATTTGCTGACTTCCGTATTTAAACTGGATGTGTTGACAGTTGAGCTTGCAGCAAGGCCTGCAGCGTCCAGTGAGAATTGCAGTTTTGACTGCACAAGCTGAGCACGAGCTGTATCAATAGCCATACCAACCATGCCTGTGATCATAACCATCGACATGGCTAACAAAGGCAAGGTCATGCCGGACTCTGATTTGCCGAATTCGCGTAAGCGACGAACAAACGTGTTCAGCAACCGACGAAAGGAACGTGACATGTAACCTCCTTCATCCCCGCCTTAGCCTGGGGTCGTAATTAGGGGACTTAGCCGTGGCTTATAAACGGCATTACGATAGATGGTATCGCTAGGGAACATATGATCAGTGATAAACATCGGCGTGAAGAGATAATAGACTTCCGAGATAATCACATTATCATTGTCATTTATAGTCAAACCGTTGGGCAAAACCGGCGCACCGCCAGGGGTGCCTACTTGGCTATTTCTGCTTAAAGTGCCACCACCTTTATACTGCCAGCAGATGTAAGGTGCAGCACCTGGTGGCTTATAAACGGATGTAACAATAACAACGCCTTTGGTGCCGAAGGCAAAAGGCTGCATCATTTGTCCAGCTGTTAATGTAATATCATTGAGGTTTGATACCGTCATAGTTTGATGCTGTGAGACAATATCTGTCACCGTGTAGGCAATACGATCAGTGCGCTCATTCAGAAGCAAAGCATAAGCACCATCGCTCGCACCAACCAAAAGCGTTACCCATATAGGCATAGTGAGGGCAAATTCCGTAGCTGCGACACCACGACGTGCCTTATCGCGTAAGGAGCGGCCCCATTGGGATATATTTTTAGTAAGGTTCATTGCGCACCACAATCCGTGTTGAAAGATTGAGAACGAAAGATGAGCTGTTGGTATCCCATGTGCCAATCAAATGACCCATCATGGGTGTGAATAGTTTCCAAGGATAGGTCACTGTGTAAACGATGATTTGCTGGGCTGTGCCATAACCACCTACACCGCCACCCGCGCCAATCGCGCTAAAGTTGGTATAAGCTTCTTGAGTAGTTACTATGCGGCTCGTATCAATCAATGTACCAAAAGATGATAGCTGATTGTTTAGAACTTCATCGACGGTTTGATCTTGTGTCAATGTACCATTGACGTAACCAGTTTTAGCTAAGCGCGAAGCGTTGAAAGAAGCACTTTCTAAAAGTTGCTGAGCGGCAATCACGAGAGAAATTTCTGTTAGACCAATCAGCATCATAAAAAACACAGGGGCCAATAAAGCCATTTCAACAGCAGTCGTGCCTTTTCTGTGGCGCAAACGAAGGCGCTTTTGGAAGGAACAAGACGTGCGAAAACGCATAGCCATAAAACCCTTTATTACAAGTTTGGGTGCTGGATTCTCTTACTCGACCGATCAATGCATTATCCCATGACGTGCTTGCTGCACTGTTAAATTTAGATCGCATTTAAGCCATATCTGCGTATTTCGAAATTCAAAACAGTTTTGGGATATGCAAAGAAACCCTTTGTTTGCAGGGGTATTTGATAGTTGCAGAGCTGAAATATTTCGAAATTCAAAGCAGTTACGCGCCTATCCAAAAAATAAAAGTAAGCGCTCACTTCCAGATTGATCAGTTTAACTTTTATCTGGCAAGCTATGGGACATTCAGTTGAGGACGATTCTGCTATGTCAAAACCATCTCTTATTTCCCTTCATGATCAGGCCGGACAGATCTGGCAGCGCTTGCGTCAAGAAGCGAATGAAGTGCGTGAACGTGAGCCAGCTTTAGCAAGCCATGTCCACGCGGTTATTACATCACGGGATGGTTTATCAGATGCCCTTGGCCATTTGTTGGCTGAAGAGTTAGCGAGTAGCCATATGAGCGCTCTCCAATTGCGTGAAGTCATTGATGAGGCCCATAAAGCTGATCCTTCCATCGTTTCAGCTGCCCATAATGATTTGATCGCTATTACAGAGCGTGATCCGGCCGCTACTTTGCTGATAACGCCTTTTCTCTATTTCAAAGGTTTTCATGCTTTGCAGTCTTATCGTGTAGCGCATTGGCTTTGGCAAAAAAAGCGCACGTCGCTTGCACTCTTTCTTCAAAGCCGGATTGCTAAACAGTTTTCAGTGGATATTCATCCAGCAGCCGTTATCGGCCAAAGCGTCATGATGGATCATGCGAATGGCATTGTCATTGGTGAGACTGCTGTAGTTGAAGATCATGTTTCTTTCCTTCATAGCGTGACATTGGGTGGTACAGGGAAAGAAGGTGGCGATCGGCACCCCAAAATTCGTAAAGGTGTTATGATCGGTGCGGGAGCCAAAGTCCTGGGTAATATCGAAGTGGGTCATTGCGCACGCATTGCCGCGGGCAGCGTGGTCTTAGAAGATGTGCCTCCTGGCGTTACTGTGGCAGGGGTTCCAGCTAAGATTGTTGGTAAGGCTGGCTGTGAGGATCCTTCATCAAAGATGGATCAAACTTTGCCGCTCGATAATTCTAAATAAAGAATTTTGTAAGTGACGCCAAAAGGTTTTGGCGCTGCCTGCAATAATTGGCGCATCGAGGCCGTGTTCACGGGCTTATGTTCCTGACGGGCAGTTGCAGCACCCGTATCCTTCAATCGCTTTAAGAAAGCATAGGCTGAAGCAAAGGGAACTTTGAGCGTTTCCTCTTCACTTCGGATCGCTAAGCCGCGTGCCATATCCTGTGCTGGCATAGGCCAAAGACCATCTTCAATATTTTGAGAGAGGCATAAAGTGCGCCACTCTTGAAAACTACCATCAACAAGCAAGGCAACATAAAGTTTGCCATCAGGCTTCAGAGCCTTTTGCCAATGCTGTAAGAGACCTCGTGGATTGGGCATCCAATGCAGCATCATGCTGGAAAAAATCATATCATAGTGAACGGTCGTATCCAGATCCTGAGCATCGGCGGTTATAACTTTAAGATGTGGAACTTTATGCCGCGCTAAGCGCAACATTTCTGGTGCGTTATCAAGCGCTGTGATTGTAGCCAAGGGCCAGCGGTCTGCTGCTGCCTTTGCAACAAAACCTGTACCACTTCCTATATCTAAGATTGTGTGAGGTGAAGTAGGGCATTGCGCCATGCCGACCAAATGTTCGGCGGCAGCTGCCTGCATGAGGGCTTGCCGATCATAACCAGACGCGGCGTCATCAAAATTCTGAATGATTTTAGTCGCGGGTAAAGTCATGTCGATTTAAAAAATCCTTGATAGCGTCAGCGCACCAGACCGGATTGCTTTGTGGCAAAATATGGCCGCCGGTCTCATGCCAATGATGGGTCTGATTGTGCGCCAAACTTTCACTGGTCGCAATGGGAACCAACACATCATTGCGAGATGCGAGGACAACCCCAGGTTTATTAAGTTGGATAAGATCACTCTCAATATCACCATCGCGTAGCTCATCGAGAGCCGAACGTAATTTGGGAATGTCAGGTCTTAAAGTAGGGGGCTTTGCTTGGATATATTTATGAAAATCAGCAAGCGTTTGCTGCGGGTCTTTGTCTAAACGCTTTTTGATATCACGTAATTCAGCAGGGGATGTGCAGCCTGGTTTCTCGCTGGTAATAAAACGCGGAAAACTATTGATTGCAACCCAGCCACACCAATCCTTTTTCTTTTGAATACCGTACATAAAGCCAAGAGAGTGACCGATGAGGATGGAAGGCTCAGGATCTTCTTCCCATGGCACTACGTTTCCAAAAAAACCGCGATCAACACGATGTTGAGCATAATCTTTAAGAAGAGGCGCTGCGCCATCCCAGAAAGAGGCATCAAGCCCCCAACCATGAATGAAAACTAGTTTCATTAGGATGCCAGGGCCTTCTGCTCATTAGCCTTGAGGGAAGCCATGGCATTGATCAAGCGATCAATATCATCTGCTTTATGCGCAGCGCTGAGAGAAATACGTAAGCGACTGGTGCCACGAGGAACTGTTGGCGGACGGATAGCGGGTACAAAAAAACCTTTAAGTTTTAATTGTTCTGATAAATGGGTGGCGGCTTCTTCATGGCCTAAAATGATGGGAATAATTTGTGTTGTACTCTCTGCACAATCCCAACCTTGTTCACAAAGAGCCTGACGCAAACGCTTTGATTGTGCTTCAAGATAATCACGTTCTTTATTGAGGTGAGGGAGTAAATCGAGGGCTGCTTCGATACTGCCTAATATAGCTGGAGGAAGGGCTGTGCTGTAAATAAGCCCACCACAACGCTGGATAAGGTAATCACGAATAATTTGAGAGCTAGCAATATAAGCACCAAAACTGCCTAAGGCTTTGCCACAGGTGCCCATAATAATATCGATCTGACCTTTATAGTCTGATGCCAAACCAAATCCGTGTGATCCATAAAGACCTGTTGCGTGAGCTTCATCGACATAAAGCATGGCTTCATAGCGGGACGCCAAATCCGTTAAAGCCTTTAAATCAGCGCGGTCACCATCCATGCCAAAAACACTTTCTGTGACAATGATGATATGTGTTCCTTTTTCTTTCTGCTGCTGCAGTAAAGATTCTAAATGCGCATAATCATTATGATGAAAGCGCTTTAACTGTGCGCCACTGAGTATTGCACCTTGCAAAAGAGAATTATGGCAAAGACGATCTGCAAGAATATGAACAGCCTTTCCCACCACTTCTGCATCAGCTAAAGCAGCCAATACAGTTATGTTAGCTTGATAACCACTATTCATAAGGAGTGCGGCTTCAGTTCCTTTGCCTCGAGCTATTTTAGACTCGATAGACGCATAATGAGGGTTGTTGCCACTGATATGGCGGGATGCAGTTGAGCCGGCGCCATAACGTTCAGCATAACTCTGCGCAGCCTTAATAAGAGAAGGGTGTTGGCTAAGGCCAAGATAATCATTGCTCGAGAAGTTGATAAGATTTTGGCCATCAATAAGAGCATGGCCATCTATGCGCGGCAGACTTTCACGCAAAGCACGAAATTGATGGGTCTTTTTGCGATGCTCGCAAAAATTTTGGTAAGCGTCGTAAAGCTTCATTTCACGCCAAAACAATGCTCAGGCCCTGGAAAGGCACGGGTGCGCACATCGCGGGCGTAGGTCTCAACAGCCTCAGAAATAAGAGGCGCAAGATCGGCATATTTTTTAGCAAAGCGAGGTGCAAAGGCACCAAAGGTGCCAAGCACATCATCAATCACGAGTATTTGACCATCACAAGCAGGCGAAGCGCCAATGCCAATGGTTGGGATGGAAAGAGATTGTGTGATTTCGCGTGCGACCGGCTCAACGGTTCCTTCGATGACCAAAAGAAATGCACCAGCCTCTGCAATAGCTTTGGCATCAGCTTTAACTTGCGCAGCTTGTGCATCATCTTTGCCCTGAATTTTAAAGCCACCCATTTTTTTGATGGATTGCGGCATTAAACCGACATGGCCGATGACAGGGATACTATTTTCAACCAAAAGACGAACTGTGGCTGCCATATCCGTGCCGCCCTCTAACTTAACAGCATTGCAGCCCGTTTCTTTCATAAGACGCTGAGCGCTTTCTAAAGCTTGTTGAGGAGAGTTCTCATAGGAGCCATAAGGAAGATCAACAGCAATCAAAGCATGATGTGAGCTGCGAACAACCGCGGCACCATGCGCGATCATCATATCAAGCGTGACAGAGAGTGTGTCATCAAAGCCATAAAGCGTCATGCCAAGGCTATCGCCAACCAAGAGGAGATCGACATGGGGATCTAAGAGCCGTGCCATAGGGGCGGTATAGGCCGTTAGACACACGAGGGGCGTCCCGCTCTTGCGGAAATCCTTAAGACTGAGTCGTTTTTGGGGAGACCGCATATCCATAAATATCTCCGTTAAAAGTACTCAAAACGAATATCAAATATTGGGCGGATACGCGAATCTTGCTCTTAAGGCCATATTGCCGCTAGAAATGCTTTATGAAATCAAACTCTTCCACCCCAGCCGTTATCCGCCACGATTGGTCTACTGGCGAGATCGAAGCACTTCTCAACAAGCCACTCCTAGAGTTGGTTTATGAGGCGCAAAGCGTTCATCGTCGTTTTCAGGACGATTCAGTACAATTAGCAAGCCTGCTCTCGATTAAAACTGGGGGTTGTCCTGAAGATTGTGGCTATTGCCCTCAAAGTGCTCACCATAAAGGTGCAGGTGTAGCCAAAGAACCTTTGATGAATGTGGATGATGTGCTTGCAAAAGCACGCGTTGCAAAAGAGGCTGGAGCCTCGCGCTTTTGTATGGGCGCTGCCTGGCGCGAAGTGCGCGATGGCAAAGATTTTGATAATGTCGTTGAGATGGTGCGCGGTGTGCGTACTATGGGAATGGAGGCTTGCGTAACATTAGGAATGTTAAAGCCTCATCAAGCCAAGCGTTTGGCAGAAGCCGGCCTCACCGCTTACAATCACAATCTTGATACCAGCCCAGAATTTTATAGCCAGATTATCTCAACACGTTGTTATGAAGAACGTCTTGAGACATTAAAGCATGTACGCGATGCAGGCGTTACGGTATGTTGCGGCGGCATTATCGGCATGGGTGAGAAAAATCATGACCGGGCTTCGATGCTCCAAGTTCTCGCCACCATGAACCCACATCCCGAAAGTGTACCAATCAATGCTCTCGTAGCCGTCAAAGGCACACCCCTTGAAAAACAAGGTGAAGTTGATCCTTTAGATTTAGTCCGCATGTGCGCTGTGGCGCGCATTATTATGCCCCAAGCACGCGTAAGATTATCAGCAGGCCGTGCCAATCTCTCAAAAGAGGCTCAGGCTTTGTGCTTTATGGCTGGGGCTAATTCTATTTTCTATGGCGAAAAGCTTTTGACGACATCGAACAATGATGCCGAAGAAGACCGTAAAATGATTGAATCTTTGGGTCTTAAAATCACGGGTAAAGTCGAAGAAGTAGCGGCCTAAACCCCCATTTTTATTGATAGATTGGTGCTAACCATATAATTCTATAATTGGTTGCAGCGTTTTTTGTTATAGATACCGTTATTCAACGAAAGTTATTGGTTTATGGCTTTTCAACTCATCCCGATACCTATTGTCGGATTTCAGGACGCTTTTGTCATTGTGCCCAAAGCACAATTAATCAGGATGTGTGATCTTGTTCTCAAGCAGCATCTGCGCGACGTTAAGACGTGGGAATCCATTTTAAAAGATTACCCGTTTCGTGACCGTGATGGCGGTATCGAAGAAATTCCTAGTGCCCAGATTGCTGACGGTCATTACACACTTATCCATCTTTCACGCAAAGAACAAAAAATTTTAGGTGTTGCAAAGCCTAGGATAACGATGGCTGAGCTTCGGGTGATGCGCAATGAAAGTGATAGAAAACGCATTCTACCCAAGAGAAATTTTTCTGGTGCTTGGGAGGCGATTGCCCATCCGGGCCGTCACCAATTACTCGTAGATTTGACAGAAGATCTTTTGCGTCGCGATCACGCAATGGTCGCTGATCTTTGTGAAAAATATTGCGCAGCTATGCAAGCGCGTGATTGGCTGGCTTCCTATGAACAGCGCGAAGATTTAGGCCAATCCGAATATGGTATTGTCTCTCGAATTAGAAAAAGTTTAACAACTTATAATTTTGATGAGCTTGTACTGCCCGTTCAAACTGTTGGGGAGTTAAACCAAGCTGTAGCACAAAGATTGGCGGGTTTTAGCGATAATGTAAGCGCCGCCTTTTGGACAAATCATTTGCTTTTCATGTCTAGTAGGCAAAATTCGATGTCACGATATATACAAACTAGGCAAAAAAGATTTATGAAACGGTTTGATGAAATCAATGGTCCCGGTATAGCCCCAAAACTAAAGGAAGAGTTTGGTCATGATTATGCGGCTGAGATGCTCGCTGAACCTTTAAACATGTTGCAAAGGGTGAGGGGTTTTTCACGGTTCCCACGCATAGGTCTCTAATTAATCTGCAATTGATCCCATTTGTCAGTCATTTTGTGGCGCTTATTATGGTAAAAAACTTTTAACACCTTGCGCCCTGACACTGAACCTATGTGAGTAAATGCAAGGTTGTTCTCGCCAGAATTGAAACTAAATTCGCTTTTTAAATACTCTTTAAACTCCTTTACGAACAATAGTTCCGTATATTTTGGAACTATTTTTAATGTCATATCAGTTGTCCATAAGCCCAATTCCTGGCGAAGAAGGACTTGTACGCATCTTGCAACCTGAATTGTTGCGCGTGTGTAATGCTGCTATGAGATTTTGTGTTCCTTTAGATCAGGGACGAAATTATGGAGAAATAATAAAGCTGCGAGATATGGTTTTATCTCATCGCAATTATTATTTTCTTTTCCAACGCAGTGATGTTGAAGAACTGAATACATTGCTTGAGCCTATAGGCCAAACGGCATCACCTGAGGACTACAAAAAGTTTGTTAGGAAATTGCTGAGCCGGAGCGCGCTATTATACCCAGCTTTTCAGGCTGAAATACAAAGCGGCATTAATGAGCGTGCCGGGATCGTTCCTGTTAAAAATGAGGGTATCAAAGGATTTATTAAGCAGGCTTTCAGAAAATGCGGCGCTGTTTTAGCTGGTAAGCCCAGGGACGAGGCTGAAGAAAGTATAGAAAGTTTTGTGAGCGGTCTTATGGGCAGACAAATGATGCCTAAAAGAAAAAGTAAAGCAGACAAAGTTAAAGCAACACTTGCTCGTATGTTGCGCGTAAATAGAATGTAAGTCTGCTTACTTAATCCGCAAAGGGATCACGCATTAAAATCGTGTCATCGCGCTCAGGACTTGTTGATAGCACTGTAACAGGTGCCTCAATTAACTCTTCGAGACGACGAATATATTTAATCGCTTGCGACGGCAGATCAGCCCAGGAGCGTTTGCCATTGGTGCTATCTGTCCAACCTTCGCAAACATCATAAATAGGCTCAACCTGTGCTTGTTCGCTTTGACAAGCAGGCAAATAATCGATGGTCTTACCCTTTAATTTATAGCCACTGCAGATTTTGAGTTCTTTTAAACCATCCAAAACATCAAGTTTGGTGAGCGTAATACCATCAATACCACCAACTTTTACAGCCTGACGAACAAGGACAGCATCAAACCACCCACAACGACGCTTGCGGCCTGTGACAGTGCCAAACTCTTTACCACGCGTTCCCAAAAATTCAGCGACATCGCCGTGATCTTCGGTCGGAAAAGGGCCAGAGCCAACACGTGTTGTGTAAGCTTTGCAAATACCCAAAACACGACCAATAATCTTAGGTCCAACGCCAGATCCTGAGGCAGCGCAGGCTGCAACTGTATTGCTGCTGGTGACATAAGGATATGTGCCGTGATCGACGTCGAGCATCGCCCCTTGAGCGCCTTCAAACAGCATCAATTTGCCGGCCTTACGTTCATCTTCGAGACGCTTCCAGACAACAGCAGCATAAGGAAGAAGCTTTGGTGCAATCTCAAGCAATTCTTTTTGTGCTTGTTTGGCATCAATTTCAGGAGCGCCAAAGCCGCGTAACAGTGCATTGTGATGCAAAAGCATTTGCTCAATCTTAAAGCTGAGGACAGCAGGATCTGCTAGATCACAAATGCGGATAGCACGGCGTGCTACTTTATCTTCATAGGCCGGTCCTATGCCGCGGCCTGTTGTACCAATTTTATTATCACCCTTTGCAGCTTCGCGCGCACGATCAACCGCGCCGTGCACCGGTAGAATCAAGGGACAGTTTTCAGCGACGATTAAATTATCAGGTGAGATAGAAACGCCTTGCTGCCGAATAGCATCAATTTCTTTGAGAAGAGCCCAAGGGTCAACGACAACGCCGTTACCAATGACAGATAGTTTTCCGGAGCGCACAACACCTGAAGGAAGGAGGCTAAGCTTATAGGTCTTGCCATCGATAACCAAAGTATGGCCAGCATTATGACCGCCTTGAAAGCGCACCACGACATCGGCGCGGCTTGACAACCAATCGACGATCTTGCCTTTGCCTTCGTCGCCCCATTGGGCGCCCACGACTGCTACGTTTTTCATTAAGGCCCCTGCGTTAAAAGTACCCCGCAAGGCAGGAATCGCTTTGGCCTTGCAGGTTCTTTTAGCGACCTTTTAAGCGGCTGAAAACCGCTTTTTTAGGCCTCAAATTTCAGCGTATAAACGCCCACAACCCCAGGTAAACTCTTAATTTCAGCTAAGAGCGGTGCCTGAACATCGCTATCGACGGCTACTAGGGCGACGGCATTGGTGCCCGGCTTGCTACGGCCGAGGGTGAAATTAGCGATATTGATCTTAGCTTCGCCAAGTTTGCTGCCCAAACGACCGATAAAGCCTGGCTTATCTTCATTGCGTACAAAGAGCATACGATGCGTAAGTTCGGCCTCTAAGGTGACGTCATCAATGCCGACAATGCGAGGTTTGCCGCTAAACAGGGTTCCAGCCAGCAGTAATTTACCCTGATCCGTTTCAACGGTAAGACGCATCAATGTCTGATAATCGCCTTCGTTTTCATGCTTCGTCTCAGAGACTTTTATGCCGCGGTCTTTTGCAAGCACAGGGGCATTGACCATATTGACGAGATCAAGCGAGGGTTTGAGTAAGCCTGTGAGAGCAAGATTAGAGAGGGGACGTGTATTTAAAGACGCCGCATGACCTTCATATTCAATCGCTACGGATTTAATGCCGCTTTGTACAATTTGGCCCGCAAAGCTGCCTAGCTGCTCTGCGAGTTTCATATAAGGGCGCAATTTTGGTGCATCTTCAGCTGAGACAGACGGCATGTTGAGCGCATTTGTGACGGCTCCTGTTAAAAGGAAGTCACTCATTTGCTCGGCGATTTGAAGCGCTACATTTTCTTGTGCTTCAGTTGTTGATGCGCCCAAATGTGGTGTGCACACAACATTGTCCATTCCAAACAAAGGATGTTGCTTAGCAGGCTCTTCAGCAAAAACGTCTAAAGCAGCACCCGCCACATGACCATTTTCAAGAGCAGCCTTAAGATCAGCTTCAACGATTAAGCCGCCACGTGCGCAATTGATAATTTGCACGCCCTTTTTGCATTTCGCTAAAGATTTAGCATCAATAATGCCGCGTGTTTGATCGGTGAGCGGTGTATGAAGGGTAATAAAGTCAGCGCGTGGGAAAAGCTGATCCAACTCAACTTTCTCAACACCCATTTGCTGAGCACGCTCAGGTGTCAAAAACGGATCATAGGCAATAACCTTCATTTTAAGGCCTAAAGCGCGGTCAGCGACAATAGATCCAATATTGCCACAACCAATAACACCTAAGGTTTTGCCTGTGAGCTCAACGCCCATAAATTTTGATTTTTCCCATTTGCCGGCATGGGTTGATGCGTTGGCCGCAGGCAATTGACGGGCCAGCGCAAACATCAAAGCAATCGCATGCTCAGCCGTCGTAATTGAATTACCAAAGGGGGTGTTCATCACGACAATGCCGCGTGCTGTGGCAGCAGGAACGTCGACATTATCAACGCCGATACCAGCGCGGCCGACAACTTTCAATTTTGTGGCTGATGCAATAATATCAGGAATAACTTTGGTAGATGAGCGGATCGCAAGACCATCGTAATTTCCAATGATGGCTTTCAGCTCATCTGGTTTAAGCCCAACTTTGAGATCGACCTCAAGGCCACGCTCTTTAAAAATATCGACAGCACGGGCAGACAGCGCATCGCTGATAAGAACTTTCGGTTTCATGTTTTTTCCTTTTAAGCAGCAGCTTTGAGATCGGCTCGGCAGGTGGCATAAGCCCAATCAAGCCAGCCAGTGAGGGCTTTGAGATCGCTCGCCTCAACAGTAGCGCCACACCAGATACGTAAGCCAGGTGGTGCGTCACGGTAAGAAGCAATGTCATAAGCAACTTTTTCAGCTTCAAGCATGCCGGTTAGTTTTTTGAAAAATGCCGTTTGATCATCACGGCTCATCGCCTTGATCACTGCATCTTTTGGCTTTAAGCAAACCGATGTGGGCGAGCGAACAGCAGCGTCTTCTGCTAGATATTCGATCCAACTTGATTGCGTCACCCAATCTTGAAGCACGCGTGCATTTTTCTGAGTACGTTCACAAAGGCCTTTGGATCCACCAACAGAGCGTGCCCAAGCCATAGCAGCAAGAGCATCTTCAACACACATCATGGAAGGCGTGTTAATCGTTTCGCCTTCGAAAATACCCTTATTGATCTTGCCGTCCTTGGTCATACGGAAAATTTTTGGAACCGGCCAGGCAGGTTTGTGAGATTCAAGTCTTTCAACAGCGCGTGGTGATAAAATCAGGATGCCGTGTTGGGCTTCACCGCCTAAAACTTTCTGCCAGCTATAGGTAATGACATCAAGTTTATCCCACGGCATCGGCACAGCCGCTGCCGATGATGTCGCATCACAGATGGTAAGGCCTTTACGGTCTGCGGGGATCCAATCACCGTTCGGTACGATCACACCTGATGTCGTGCCGTTCCATGTGAAGACAATATCGTGATCGAAGTTAGCTTGTTTGAGATCAGGGAGAACACCAAAGTCACCCACAAAGCTACGAGCTTCCAAAGGCTTTAATTGTTTGATGCAATCGGTCACCCAATCTTTGCCAAAGCTTTCCCAAGCAAAAACATCAACAGGACGTGGCCCAAGAAGTGACCAAAGAGCTGCCTCAACAGCACCTGTATCTGATGCGGCCATGATGCCAACGAGATAATCTTTTGGAAGACCAAGCAACGCTTTCGTTTCTTCAATAGCTTGCTTTAATTTATCTTTGCCAAGTTTGGCTCTGTGTGAACGGCCAAGGGCAGCACCTTTCAGTGCATCGAATGACCATCCGGGGTATTTTGTGCAAGGGCCGCAGGAAAAATTGGGGCAGTTAGGACGAAGCGTTGGCTTCGCAGGCGTAGAAATAGACATTTGAAATACCTTCTTCGATACGACTCGGTGGGGAGCCGCAACCCACAAAAACCCTAGCTAAGAGGGGCAATAACGTCAATCAGATAGCTGGTTAATGGTGTTTTGAAAGCATTAGAAGGCTTGTGAAAAGCGCCTTTTTTCAAGTATGTGACAGCAGCAAACCGCGGAGTGCTTTGTGGGTACTAATCCAGTCCCCTTATCTCTGTATGTCGAGGCAACAGCTTGATGGGCTTTTTACCCACTATAGCCATGTCTTCATCATGGAATGGGTGGGTGAAAGAGATCCCAAGGGCGCTCAAATTGATGGCAAAGGAATTATCCTAGGGGATGCGTGTCAAATTAGGTCTTTAGCCGGCAACACCAAATTAGGTGAATACGAAAAATTGCGAGAATTTTCAGGCGCACTTTCCCGCACTGTCTTTATTGCTACAAACTGCAGTAGCGCTACAAATCCAAATGGCACACCCTGCCAAGAAATTACCGATGAGCGCGCATTATGGATGGTGACTTCACCAGCACGCGACAATGTTCATAAGCTACCTAAGCGTGGTATCCGTTTAGCCGCTGGTAGTTAAAGATTACCGTTACACGAACGCGCGTCTAAACTTTACGATTTCACGTTTATTGCCGCCCCAAGGGTGGGGTGGGGTTCTATAGCCAAAAGTTTGCTGCCATTTTCTACGGCTCACCTCTGATGCGGCGCCTGGGAAAACCTGCCCAAATTCATCGTGGTTGCTTTTGTCCATCATTTCTAAAGTCATGCGCAACCGTTGGGGTTATTCTTTGCCACGATTTTGCTCAGCCTCAATAACTTCATCCAAAGCTGATGGTATTTCTTTTGGATCAAGTTCGTGACTTTCTAAGCCACATAAATAAGGAGATAATGAAGTGTCATTGTAGGGAGCCCCAGGGCGCGTGCCGAACTTCAAAAAATCTTGGCTGACTGCCGCTACTTTTTGTGGATCGCGTCCCACATCGGCCTGACCAGCTACAAAAGGAAAGGCTTCACTTGGCCAAGGAACAATGAAGGAAGCTTCATCAAGTGTGAGAGGGCTGCCAGAAGAGGTGCAGAGTTCCCTGCCAGCAGAAAGCATCATATCAAACTCAGATAAAGCACGGCGAATATTGGAACAAGAATAACCTTCGCGATTCAACATCAATATCTCCAAGAAAATATGACTTTAAAAAAGACTAGGCAGCTTCTTCGCGAATTGCACTAATAATATTGTTAACCAAACTTTGTACAAGTTTTTCGTCATCACCTTCAGCCATAACACGAATCAAAGGTTCAGTGCCTGACTTACGGATTACAAGTCGGCCTGTGCCATTTAAGCTTTGCTCTGCCTTACTAATCACATCTTGAATTTTAGCCTTATCGAGCACTTCAGCAGAAGCTTTCACATTGCTTAGAATTTGAGGGACGCGCGTGAATAAATTGCAGACTTCGCTTGCGGGAGCTTTTTGTTTATGGATCACAGAGAGGATTTGCAGAGCAGCGATAAGCCCATCGCCTGTGGTGCTATAATCACTCAGAATAATATGGCCCGATTGTTCGCCACCGAGATTACAGCCCTGTTGACGCATGCCTTCGACGACATAACGATCGCCCACAGGGGTGCGATGCAATTTTAGATTCTGTTTAGCTAAGTAACGCTCCATGCCAAGATTAGACATGACAGTCGCAACGACTGCGTCTCCCTTAAGTTTTCCGTTCTTTTTCCAGTTCTGCGCGATGAGTGTCATCAGTTGGTCGCCATCAATGCGATAACCCTTTTCATCTGACATAATGAGGCGATCAGCATCGCCATCTAAAGCAATGCCCACATCAGCCTGATGTAAAAGCACGGCTTCTTGCATCAGTTGGGGATAGGTAGCGCCACAACGATCATTGATATTGCGACCATCAGGCTGCACGGCGATAGGAATAACTTCAGCGCCAAGTTCCCATAAAATCGTGGGCGCCACTTTATAGGCAGCACCATTGGCGCAATCGACGACAACTTTCAGACCTTCTAAATTACCATTTGGAAATGTGTTTTTTGCATATTCAACATACCGACCAATCGCGTCATCAAGACGGCTGGCGCGACCTAGCGTCTCAGCAGAAGCATTATCATCAGATGGATTTTGCTCCATGCGGGCTTCAATTTGCGCTTCAAACTCGTCGGATAATTTATTGCCATCAGGACCAAACAGTTTGATGCCATTATCTTGATAGGGATTGTGGGATGCTGAAATCATCACGCCAATATCGGCACGAAGACTTTTAGTGAGCATGGCAACGGCTGGTGTTGGTAGGGGCCCAAGCAAAATGACATCCATGCCTTTAGCAATAAATCCGGCTGTCAAAGCGGGTTCAATAAGATAGCCCGAGAGACGTGTATCTTTGCCAATAACGACACGGTGGCGATGCTCGCCGCGACGGAACATGCTGGCAGCTGCCATAGCAACTCGCACCATGGTTTCTGCTGTCATAGGCTCACTATTGGCGCGGCCGCGAATACCATCTGTTCCGAAAAGCTTACGTGTCATGTCATCGTCCCGTTTTTGCAACTTCGTAAAGAAAATAGTCGCTGTTGCCTGGAATCTCAACCGGCTTTAGCCAGTTAGGTGCTTTGTTATTAACCAGTTTCTCCAATAAAGCCGGGTTTTTGGGGTGACCTGTGAGGTGGAGTTTCCCATCTGATCCTGCTTTGAGGAAGAGAGATGTCCCAAACTGAGGATTGCCCATCCCAGCCAGAAAGGGAGCAATGTTCTTACAAGTCAGTATGACAGTGGCATTCCACTTCATCAAAAGAGCCTGGGCTTTCTTATCATCACGCGCGTTGAAAAAAGCGAAAACATCTTGATTGCCTGAAACATTATAATTGCCGCCAATGGCTTTAAAGGGTGTGCGGAACAGTAATTCCGGTCCTTCATTCATGCCCGACATGATGGTGATGTCTTGACCCTGATAACGCTGATTGAGAAAGGGGGCGATAGGTTTGAGGGGACATGTAATCTCTGAATGTGCGGCTGGAAATAACACTATATCCGGATAAAATTTTGTTTCTTTAAATGCAGCCGGAATGAGTAAGACGCAAAGTGGGGCGAGCGCTATGAATAAAAAAATCTCTGCCCAAAAACGGCGGCGTCCTTTGAATGTGATAACACTTATTTGCCAACCCGTCACAAGGAGCCAGGTCAAAGGTACGATGGCAAAAAATTGCATGAAATAACCAACGCGGATTTGCCAAAAAAGAGTGAGGAGTATTGCCGAGAGAAGAAAGATCCCTTGTAAAAGCCAGAAGCTACGCTCGCGTCTCTTCGTTGTGATGATATTCCGAAAGCTGACAATCAGCGCTGTCAGCGGCAAGACCAGCATTGAAATGAAAGTCGATAAAGCCCGCCAATAGGTCAGTTTATTGAAACTGTCGATCGAGAGCGCCTGCCAAAGTGGTCGCGCTTCATTGATATTATCGAGCGCCGTAGTTGCATTAAAATGGTCATAATTCGCAAAAGGCCCGCCCCAAACGCTTTCAACTTTTAAGGCAAAGATCAGTACAGCAAAAAAACCAAGAATTGCGAGTAGACCTAAGCGTAAAGAGGGGCTCTCCGTATGTTGGCCAAGACCATAGATAACAATAAAAACAAAGGCAGAGAGGGCGGCACAAAGAACGGCTGCTGACGAAAACCAGGAAAGAGCCCAGCTTGAGTAATCTGCAGCAGGGACAGTTGTGACAAAAAGAAAAGCTGTCATGACCGCAAAGGTGGCGCCAAAAACAGCGCTATGACGCAAAAGATAATCGCCGCGCCAAGCAGCGGAACAACCCAATGTAGTAAGGGTGAGCAAGAGCCACGGCATGGCTTCAGTACCGATAGCAAGGCCGCACGCGCTTGAGCAGCCCGCTATAATCGCGTATCGCCAAGCTTTCGCGTCAGTAAAAAGCCGCTGTAAACAGAAAAGGTTCAGGCCAGCGACAAGAATTTGATAAGCGTGATGATCAACCCGTCCAGGTGTGAAGTTGAACAACAGCAAAGGTGCAAAGAGCACAAAAAGACATGCTAAAGGGGCGCGCTCTTTACCAACACAGGGTTTGGCAAGCGCGGCAACCAAGGTTAAAAGACCGCCCATCAAAAAGAAGGGCACAATAAAAGATGCAATGAGAGCAGAAGTAGTAGGCTCCCAGAATAACATCAGCGGAAGCATGATGAGTGCCAGAGGTATATCGACCAACCTCGACCAGTGAATAATGGTCTCATGGCCAGGGCTGAGGCGGGGTTGGGATGTGTCAAACCAGCTCTGGCCCTGCAGCCAGTTTAAAACCTGATTGAGCCGCATGTAATCATCCGGATCATTTAACTGTCCGGTATGCACAACACTTGTTGGATGTAAGAGAAAACTAAGTACAAAAAATGCAAAGACCGCTAATGGCAAAAAACGGTAAGGCGGGGTAAAAAGATTTTGGAAAAGATAAGTGGTGGGCGCCATGGCCTGCCCTTCACGTCATTCTGGAAAAATCCAGAATGACGCTTAACATTAAATCACAATAGAACGTGTTGCTGGTGCCGGTGACATAGGGCCATCATTACCGGGTGCTGCTGTTGTAGGAACAGAGCTGCGTTTGCCGGTAACATCTGCCTTATTGGCAGGAGGGTTTTGGTCTTCGTTGCGCACAATCTTCTCGCCGCGAAGTAAGGCACGAATTTCTTCGCCGGATAAAGTTTCAAATTCAAGCAGGGCTTTAGCGATTTTATGGAGATCATCAATTCGCGTGGTAAGAATTTTACGCGCTTGTGTCTCACCTTCTTCAACCATACGCCGCACTTCATCATCAATAAGCTTGGCTGTGGCTTCAGACATATTTTGTTGTTGGGCCACGCTATGGCCCAAGAATACTTCTTGTTCATTTGAGCTATAACGCACGCGTCCCAGCTTATCTGACATGCCGAATTCCATAATCATGCGACGGGCAAGACCTGTTGCTTGGGATATATCGCTTGATGCACCCGTTGTGACATTTTCTTTGCCAAAAATGAGTTCTTCAGCAACACGACCGCCAAACATCATAGCGATCTTGGACGTCAGTTCTGTCAGCGTCATACCGTATTTATCACGCTCTGGCAGATTCATCGTCACGCCAAGTGCACGGCCACGTGGAATGATCGTAACCTTATGAAGAGGATCGCTTTGCGGCACATTGAGGCTCACCAGCGCATGACCACCTTCATGATAAGCGGTCAATTTCTTCTCATCTTCCGTCATAGCCATGCTGCGGCGCTCAGCACCCATCATGACCTTGTCTTTAGCCATCTCGAGTTCGAGCATACCAACGGTGGTTTTATTCATGCGTGCAGCAAGCAGCGCAGCTTCATTGACAAGATTGGCAAGATCAGCGCCTGAGAAACCAGGGGTGCCTCTTGCAATCACGCGAGGGTCAACATCGGCCGATAAAGGCACTTTGCGCATATGAACTTTGATAATTTTTTCGCGGCCAGCGATATCGGGGTTCGGGACGATGACCTGACGATCAAAACGGCCGGGACGCAACAAAGCAGGATCTAAAACGTCAGGACGGTTGGTGGCGGCAATTAAGATCACGCCTTCATTGGCTTCAAAGCCGTCCATTTCAACCAGCAACTGATTGAGGGTCTGTTCACGCTCATCATTACCGCCGCCAAGGCCGGCGCCACGGTGGCGACCGACGGCATCAATTTCATCGATGAAGATGATGCAGGGGGCGTGTTTCTTACCTTGCTCAAACATATCGCGGACACGGCTTGCGCCAACGCCAACAAACATTTCAACAAAGTCAGAACCAGAAATTGTAAAGAAGGGCACATTGGCTTCACCTGCAACGGCGCGTGCAGTGAGTGTTTTGCCTGTACCGGGAGGGCCAACGAGTAAAACGCCTTTTGGAATTTTACCGCCGAGTTTTTGAAATTTCTGTGGGTCTTTGAGGAAATCAACGACTTCCTGCAATTCTTGTTTAGCTTCATCAATACCGGCAACGTCATCAAACGTCACTTTACCGGTCTTTTCAGTCAGCATACGCG
>JBASWO010000024.1:0-2432 GCA_049276515.1 Alphaproteobacteria bacterium | reverse complement strand
CGCTCGCTACATATTATTTGGTTAGGTTTTTTATCTATATAATTACATTAACTATTTTAACGTACTTGTTATAACTATAAAATAAACAAGTCCCCCCTCGTCCTTCTCACCCAAAACCGCGTCGCTTCGCTTGCTACATGTCCTTTTTGTTGTCCTTGTCCAAGTGTCCTATTTTTATCATAACTGGACAAATTATCATATTTGGACATCTCATTTTTTATTTTTCTACTTGTGGACATTATTGGACAACTTTTCTTTTGCCTTTTATTTTGTTAGCCCGCTAATTATCTTCAGGTAGTGACATGCACATTTACACCTTGTCCAGTTTTCACTATTCCTACTTGTATTGGTTCGGTAGGAAATGGAAAAAAGGAAAAGAACTAATAGAGAAAGTAGATTGATAATATAGTATTTTCTTTTTGAAAATACCACATAAAAATAACAAAGAAAAAATAAAAATTAGATGATGATCAAAAGCAAAATTTTTGACCACAAATGTTTGACTAAAAATGAACGCTGAAAAATCAGCCCATATTTTCATCATAAAAACCCTCCATCTTTTTGCTCCTGATTTTCAGAAGAAGAAGAAGATAATGATGATGATGATGATGATTGGGAACGCTTAAGTTTGCGAAGTTCCCGAGCAGCAGCTAACTTAGACTCACGCTCAGCAAAAATAGACTCACTTCTACCCAAAAGACAATCTTTAGGAGAAATATAGCCAATAGAAGAATGAAGTCTGACATTATTATAATGAGCAACGTATTTGAGGGTTATGTTTTTAGCATCATCTAAAGACATAGGACTACCTGGTCTTATACACTCACTTTTAATTGTCTTATTAACTCTTTCTAACTTACCATTGCTCTGAGGATAATACGGCGATGTACGAACGTGAGTCATTCCACAGATACGAATATACTCCTTGAAATCCCTTGCTATAAACTGAGGGCCATTATCTGAAATTATTCTGGGGCTTTGGTTTGGAAATTTTTCACGAGCTTGCTCTAAAATTACCTCTATATCCCGCTCAGTCATTTCCTCACGAATATCCCAGTTTATTATATAGCGACTAAACCCATCCAATATCACACACAAATAGAAAAAAGTTCCTCCTATATTTATATAACTTACATCTATATGCCAATGTTGATGGGCAAATTCTGGTTGAATAAAGCCCGTTCCTTTTTTGCTTGGACTTTTTGCCCATTTCCTCATTAGTCCTTCAGCCTTTAGTACTCTGTAGACTGATGAAGGGCTTACTGCTACTATATTTTCATCCATCATCATATAGGTTATCCTTCTATAGCCTTCCCCTGGATTTTCCTTATAGTACTTTACTATCACTTGTTTTTCTTGCTCTTCTAGCCAATGATCTCTTGGTATTTTTGCGTTATGTTCATTGGCTAATCCATATCTACTTTCCCAATCATAATACTTACTTCTACTTATTCCTATCCACGCTACTATTATTAATATTCCTATCTCTGTTTTTGCTGACCATTTCTTTATAAAATCTATTACTTCATCGGTAGCTCCCCACTTAATCGGGGCCGAGGTTAAGAGTTGAAAAAGTAGAGAAAAATACTGATAATCAAAATTGAGATAAAAAAGAAAGGACTATCAGTATGAACTCAACAGAAGTATTTTGCCCGAATATGGAATGCCTGGCTAGAGGGGAAGTAGGAAAAGGGAACATAAAAATACATAGCCAGAAAGAAAAAAGGTACAAGTGCAAGCAATGCAAAAAGACGTTTGCACAAAGCAAAGCAACGGCTTACTACAGAATACATAAAGTAAAACAGGAAATAGACTTAGTGGAAACAGTAATAACACTGATAGGAAATGGATGTCCAATACAAGCAATAGTTAAGGCAATGGGGCTAGACGAAAGAACAGTAAGAAGTTGGCAAAACAAGGCGGGAAATCACTGTGAAAAAGTACATAAGCAGATAATAGAAAAGCCAAGAGAAATAGGACAAGTGCAATGTGACGAAATAAGAGTGAAACAACAAGGAATAATAGTGTGGATGGCAATGGGGATAATGGTTCAAACGAGGCTATGGTTAGGAGGAGTAATAAGTAAAAATAGGGATATGGCCTTGATAAGTGAATTGATGAGAAAAATTAGAGCCTGTGCAAAGACAGGAGAAATATTAATATGTGTAGATGGATTAGTTTCTTATATAAGAGCAAGTTTACAAGCATTTAGAGATAAAGAAAAACAAGATGGGCAATCAAGACTAAAGTTCAAAGTGTGGCCTGGCCTAATGATTGCTCAAGTAGTCAAACAATATAGTGGAAAACTTGTAGTTGGAGTCCAACATAGGATTGTCAAAGGTAGTCTTGAGAGTGTAGAAAAGCTAATTGCTCTTTCTCAAGGTAGTGGTTGGATTAATACTTCTTACATAGAAAGATTAAATGCTACTTTT
>JBASWO010000023.1:0-1881 GCA_049276515.1 Alphaproteobacteria bacterium | reverse complement strand
GATAAACCGTCTGTCCAATATGGCCAATCTCGGATGATAAAGTGCCGTCACACCAAATCTCAAACCCAACTGTGCTCGCGCGCTCGCAGAAATGATAATCTTCGCCAAGGATTTTTTCACCCTCAATGCGGTTGCTAAACCACGGCTTAGGCAGCTTATCGAAAACCGACATGCTGACCATCAGACATCCGGTTGGGATCACTTTCATGCGATGCAATCCTGACCCAACATTTTTATGTGCGCCATCAAGGGTAACGCCAAGCGGATGAAAAGGCGCTGTGCGCTGTGAGTAAACAGCTCCAACAATATCTTTCTTGTGATGAAGTAATCTTGCCATCGTATCGAGTGGAAAGACCATATCTGAATCTAAAAAAAGCACGTGGGTAGCGCCGGCTAATTTGGCAGCTTCAGCACATTGATTGCGTCCCAAAGCGACAATAGAAGTTTTGGCATTAATGATACAAGTGCGTGCGCCAGGATTGAGACAAAGAGTGGCAAGACGCATCGCGAAATCGGCATGAACCATATCACCGGAAGGAATACAGATAGCTACGGTCGGTTCAGTCATGCGACCTCTTTTGTCGTGCAGACAACATCGAGTAATTTATCATTCACAACACCCCACTCCCACGCTGTCATGGTAGCAGCGACGCGCAAGGCCTTAGCCTTTGCCTCTGTACGGTTGGTGTAAACATATTCTAAAGCAGCAACAACTTCTTCGACGTCGCATTCACCCCAATCTTGAACCGTATCCATGACAGGTGATGGTTTGACCGCCCCCTGGGTTTTGAGGGCAATACCGCCCATAAGATCAACAATATCCTTCTGCCCTGTATTGTAAGAAACATAGGTGGGAACGGCACAAGCCATTGCTTCCATGGCGACTAAATTGGTACCGCCTTCGCAGCGATTAGGGAAAACAGCCACATCACAATCACGTAAAATAGCAGGCATCAAAAGGTTATGTGTGAAGGGCAAGTCAATAAAGCTGTCTTGTGGCAGACCTTGTTCCAAAAGCCAGGGCGTTAAGTGAAGGCCAAAAGTGTTGGCGGCTTGCGGCACTGTTTGAATATGTCCTGCAAGATTGAAAGCCTGAGGGTCAGGCATCAAAAGATTTTGCCAACAGGTGATGAGCAGGGCATCTGGATGTTTTTCACGGAAAATTTTGAAAGCTTTGAGAACAATATCTTGCCCTTTGCGGAATTCAAACTTACCGCCTGAGAAAATGACAAAGCGATTTTTATAAAGCCCGCTACCGGCGCCCGGAGAAAATAAGCTGCCATCTATGCCTTGATGACAGAGATGAACAGGGCCCACATCAAGACTTTTAAGAAACTGTTCGTTCCAACGCGAGATCGCGATAAACATATCGTAATTTTTGGCGATCTTTTTGCCATGCTCATTGACGAAAAGACTTTCAATGGCAGCACAGCCCACATTGGGCTTACCCCAGATTTTATCTTGGCCATCAAAGCCAGAAAAGTTATTGCCCACAGCATGTAGAACAGCGTGATTAAAGCTGAGTAATTCATCCGGTTTTTGCTTGAGATACTCATGGAGTTTGTGGGCGAGCTCAAAAACAGGGGCGAGTTTACGTTCTACAAGAGGTGTTACGGTTGGAATAGCGGGTTTGCGCGGCAGGATGACTTGCTTGCCGCCACGGCGCAGGAATTGCAGGACAATGTGCAATCCATATATGCCATAGCCAGATACCGTAGAGAGTACCCATGAAATGGCGAGAGAGGAGGAATCGGTCGTCAAAGATCACAACCCGCGCAAGAAATGGAAAGGCGAGAGACATTTGCTAACACTTGGTTAAGACATTATCAACGAGTTCACACAAAATTAATTAATAGAGAAAAAAATCTAGTGAGTTGTGAT
>JBASWO010000022.1:0-7682 GCA_049276515.1 Alphaproteobacteria bacterium | reverse complement strand
GTCTTGAGCAGCATTTGCTTCCCCCAAACAACGGCCATGTCTTAATTGCCGGGCACGCTCTTCAAACTGATTTTTATATTGAGCCCATGTTGCAGGATAATAGAGAGCAAGAACAGTTCGCCATTTTTTATCCTCAATCATCTGCCGAGAAACATGTGTGGATGTATGAAAAATGGTGCTGATTGTTGGTTTAGCGATGCCTAAACGTTCTGCTGCTTCGCGTTTATTCGAATCTTCCCCAATGATTTTCCATAAAACATGACCAAAACTATCTTTATTTTCGGGCTCACGGTCACAGACTGGCGGAATATCCCGAAGAGTCTCTACATGCTTTTCAAATGCAGCCCCGTGTATTGCCCAAGCTTCGGGGTAATAGCGAGCCAATTGCTCACGCCATTTTTTATCAGCTATAAATTTTTGTGTTATACCTCTATTACGGTGAATGATACCACTCAGAGTAGATGTAAAAATCCCCAGTGCGTCCGCGGCACGCGTCATATCAGCAGTTTTCCCACCAATAATCAGCCAGAGCGTGTAACCAAGACCATTCTTGTCCTGAGGTTCACGCGTCTTAGCGCCGCGTTTATCACGCACAGCCAAGACGGGTGTAGCTTCTTCTAATGCG
Source organism: Alphaproteobacteria bacterium (assembly GCA_049276515.1). Taxonomy (GTDB): domain Bacteria; phylum Pseudomonadota; class Alphaproteobacteria; order UBA9219; family UBA9219; genus JAATFY01. The sequence continues at coordinate 7,057 of JBASWO010000022.1, read as the reverse complement.
GTTACTGTTAAGTCCATAACAAAGCCAAATATTAAAATATCTTATTATGGTGGCGATCTTGAGAGCCAAGGGCCATGCCGTCAAATATTTTCAACAGTATGGTTAAGAGAAGGCTTTCTTAAATTAGGCCTCAACACCCAAGTAAAACCACTCCTCGCCCAAAGGCGTGTCGGCTTTGGGCATGATAATAAAGCCATCATCAGGCGCTGGGATGGCTGTGCCATCGGCATGAAAAGCCATGGGCTCACCTTTTTTCACAGCCTCTAGATTTTTCCAAGGCTTGGGAAACTTGCCTTCGTCGTCGCGGTAAAAAACATGCGTCACAGTCACAAGACGTTTGTTCTTCATATCAGGTTTTAGAGGCGGCTCATTAGTCATACCAAGATAACGCAAAGCATTGCGTACAGCTTGATAAGCAACATCGGGTGCCTTCGGATCTTTATGCTGACCACATTCAATATTCACGGCTGTTGCGCCATGACGGCGCGCATATTCAATAGAGCCCGTACCCTCTTCATCATCAGCCAGGCTTTTCTTACGGCCTGTCGTTGCATAAGCCTGCTCCCATCCAGTGAGCAAAGTATAGGGGCCAAGGGCTGTTGCTAGCTCATGCTCTTTTTCATCATGCGGCGCTACAAAGATAAAAGGTGCGCCACCCACTGTGTAAGAATGGATCGATAAATGCACATCACATTCTTCTAAAAGGGGACACAAGATATTGCCGATTTCAGCTTCATAAGTCTCTGGCTTTTCATGCGGCACGAGATAGCGATTTAAATTGCGTTCTGTCTGACGCTTATCTTGCTCATAGGCACGTGGATTACCGATAGGAACAAAGGTCACTTCACCTTTTATGATTTGTAGTTTTCCACTATCGATATCTTCAATCACACGATTGATACCAATCGTGCCACATTTTTCATTGCCATGAATGGCACCAAGCACAAAAAATTTCGGGCCATGATTGCGGCTTTTATAAACAATCGTTTTAATCATTAGTGCAACCGAATGGGCTGATAAGGGCTGTCCAGTGAAAAGGCGGGAATTTCGATATCAAACTCTTCGCCACGTTCATTTTCCATATGATAGCTACCGGTCATAATACCAGATGGTGTCGCAAGAGGAGTACCACTCGTGTAATCAAACACATCGCCTGGCTCAAGTGTGGGCTGTTCGCCTATGACGCCAGGACCTTTCACTTCATGCAATTCACCGCGCGCGTCTGTGATTTTCCAATGACGACTGCGCAATTGGACCGTCTCCTGGCCTAGATTTTCAATTTGCACATGATAAGCCCAAACGAAATGATTGTCGTTGGGTGAGGATTGATCATCCAAATAAACAGGGCGCACTGTCACACGAATATGACGCGTCGTTGCTGTATATTTTTGATTTTTCTGCACTGGCATATTTGACCAAACCCAAGTCTTATGAAGGCTTGAGTATAGAACAGAGCGTTCAGAATGAACACCCCTGATGCCCGTTGTTAAGGATTAAACTCCATCCACCAAATAGCGGATGGCATTGTCATATTGATCAGCTGGAAGGCAGCTTACATTGGGAATATGGAAACGATCGGACAAACGACGTTCCACACCAAATTCGGTCTCACCTGAATCTGTTGCCACATAGGCAATCAATGCGCTGAGTGAAATGAGATCAGTTGCCGATACAGTCATTGTGCTTTTTTGTTTTGCATAATTATGCATCCAGTTTTTTTCTTTAGAACTAGGCGCAGCTTTGGGCGCGGAGATGGCCTTCTCCGTATCAATTTGGGTTGTGTGTGTGTGTTCAATTACTTTCATAACCACAAAAAAATCCGTATCTAAAAATTTAACCTTAAAAATGAGCGATTCTTGAAAGCCGATTTTCGCATTTAGGCCTGTCTTCCTTAGCTTTAAAGCGACTTGTCATGCTGTGCTGTTACAACAACATACATACCCAAATAGAGGAATAAAATACCAAAAAATAGTTGCACAACCGGATTCTTTGGTTTAGAAAACCTTAATCCACGAATCCTCTTGGAAAGAAGTTTGAACGGACGTAGAGGATCGTAAATGAAAGTAATGGTTAGCTTGCAGAAAAGACCCTAAAAAGGGTAAGTCTATACCATAATTAGTAAAAAGTTTTGTGTGCAGCGCACGAGTTTTGTAACAGCTGAGTATGACGGACATGATCACTGCCGCCCAATTACGAGCCGCCCGAGGCTTACTCGATTGGACTCGGACCGAGTTGGCGAAGGCTGCCAATATTTCACCTGAGACGGTGAAAAATATTGAGCATGGCACTTTCCGTCCACAAGAAACGACGGCGGAAGCGATCAAGAAAGCGTTCGCAGCTCACGATGTTGTGTTTACTGAAAACGAAGGTGTGCAATTAAAACGCGATGCGGTTATTCGTTTTGAAGGTGTCGAAGGTTTTAAAAAATTTATGGATGATGTGTTCGAAGTTGCAAAACAGCCTTCATCCATTTCAGAGAAGCCAATTTACATCAGCAATGTTGATGATCGGCTCTTTATGAAGCATTTGGGTGATTATTTCACTCTGCACGTACGTCGAATGAATGAGTTAAGTAATTTAAAGATGCATATTTTAATTCAGGAGAAGCCCTATTCGTCTTTGCCTGAAGAAAGCAAAGGACACAGTTATCGTGAATATCGTCGCCATCCGGAACAAGCAACTAGCAATGTTCCTTTTTATGTTTACGGCGACAAGCTTGGGATTTTGATGTTTGAGGGCGATGCCCCGCCGCAGATTGTAGTGATTAGTTCGGCATTAGTGTCGAAAGCATACCGTGAACAGTTTGATGTTTTGTGGAAGACAGCAAGGCCTTTGGAGAAAAAGTAAGAGTTCATTGTAAAGAAGATATTGGAAGAAGATATGAGTCAGACGACCTACGATTGTAAAGTAACCATTGCCCAACCTGAAGAGGTTGGAGAGATTCTTGCGTTCTATCAACAACACAGAACACATGCCGTTTATCTCCGCAATGAAGAAGATATCCGCCACTCAGTCGCTAACGAGCTGTTTGCCATCACACGCAACAATGATGGTCAAATTATTGCAGCGTCAGGCGTCTATATTTTAGGCAATGGTCAAAACATTGAGTGCATTGGCAATGGCCGTTCCGCACATGGTGTCGTAGCTGAACTTGGATCCGTTTTAAGATGGCCGGAAGGCTTGCCTGAAGGACAACGTTATCCAGGCATCTGGCATCCTTTCCTTTTCAGCGTACCCATGATCCTTTTGGCTCAAAAAGTTGGCAAAGGACCCGATCAAATCCCCGTCGATTTTCTAGTTGCAGATGTTCAAACGACGGAGCGCAGTACCTTAAAGCGTCTTATGGGTCAGGTTGATTTGACACCTTTAAATTGGACCATTGTTGATCATCCAGGTGCCGGTCTTGTTGAATCCTTTAAGAAGACTGTTTCTGATCAAGAAACAAACAGAGATAATGATAAGTTTTTCTTGATTGGGGATATTGGAAATTTACCGGAAGTTGCTGCTTACTTGCGTAAGTGCATCAAGGCAGGATTTTTAACCAATCGTTATGGTGATAAATTACGTATCGACATGAGCGATTTGGTTGAAAAATGGACTGATAATCCAACTCGCAAAGCCGGTGAGCAGCGCATTACTGTTCTTGACCGCATCGTGTCCAACGGTAACACACTTAGTCGTTTTGAAAATATGGCATGGTGTGAATTGCCACGTATTTTTGATCATGATGCAACACGCCGTGGCGAACCTTTGAAGGTACCAGCCGCTGCAAATAGTGATTATCATGGATCATCGCCGGTCACACTTATTGCTGAAGCTGGAAGCGCCGTTACTGGATCTTCGCCAGCCTCAAGTACAGGTCCTGTCGCTCCCGCTAGGGCACAAGCGGCAGGTGGTGCTGGTGCTCAAGCCCGTCTTGCTGCTAGCTAAACTTTAGCGTCCCACGCTGTAATATTTAAAGCCCGCTGCTTTCATATCATCCGGACGATAGATATTACGCAAATCCAAAAGAATTGGCGTCTTTAAAACCTGTTTCATGCGCTGAATATCAAGAGCACGAAATTCATTCCATTCTGTTAAAATGACAACTGCATCGGCGCCTTGCATGGCATCATAAGGCCCCTCACACCACGTAATATCTTTTAAAAGTGTTTTGGCTTCTTTCATGCCAGCTGGATCATAGCTACGAATAACAGCACCCGCTTTTTGAAGCCCCGGCACAATATCAAGACTGACGCTTTCACGCATATCATCTGTATTGGGTTTAAAAGTTAGACCCAAAATAGCAATGGTTTTGCCGCGTACCGATCCTTCGCAAGCCTCCACAACGCGTGTGGCCATGGATTTTTTACGCTTCGCATTAATATCGATGGTTGTTTCCACAAGCCGCAAAGGCACACCTTGGTCTTGGGCAGTACGTGCAAGAGCCGTTGTGTCTTTAGGGAAGCAGGATCCGCCATAACCAGGGCCTGCATGTAAAAACTTGCGCCCGATACGGCCATCAAGTCCCATACCTTTAGCAACCACTTGAACATCAGCGCCAACCTTCTCGCAGAGATCAGCAATTTCATTGATGAAAGTTATCTTGGTCGCAAGAAAGGCATTTGCTGCATATTTAGTGAGCTCAGCTGTCTCAAGTCCTGTGACCACCATCGGTGTCTCTATGAGATAGAGCGGCCGATAAAGGGCTTTCATGACATTAATCGCGCGCTCACTTTCACAACCAATCACGATGCGATCTGGGCGCATAAAATCATTGATGGCTGAGCCTTCACGTAAAAACTCAGGATTGGAGCAAACATCAAACATGGCCTTTGGATTCGTGGCCTTGATCTGCTTTGCGATCTCACGACCCGTACCGACAGGCACTGTCGATTTGGTGATAATCACTGTATAGCGATTGAGGTTTTCTGCGATCTCACGTGCCGCATTGTAAACATACGTGAGATCGGCATAACCATCACCTCTACGTGTAGGTGTGCCAACAGCAATGAAGACAGCTTCAGCGTCTTTCATGGCCGGCATAAGGGTATTCGCAAAATGCAGGGTTCCGCGCTGCATGTTTTGAGCCACCAGCTCATCAAGGCCAGGCTCAAAAATAGGGATCTCACCTTTTTTAAGCGCAGCTATACGCTGCTCATTTTGATCAATGCAGGTCACGGTATGGCCGAATTCGGCAAAACAAGCTGCCGAGACCAGGCCGACATAACCCGCGCCCATCACGACAATCTGCATAGCGGCCCCTTATTTAATAATTTTTTGTAGAGCGGCGCGAACCTGCGAACCGCTTTCTTTGTCGGCAAGAGCAAAAGCTACGTTGGCTTCAATAAAACCGATTTTATCGCCGCAGTCATAGCGCGTTCCCTTGTAACGAAAACCATGGAAAGGCTGCTTGCCAATCAGACGCGCCATACTGTCGGTGATTTGAATTTCGCCACCAGTACCAACTTGTTTTGCTTCCAACTCATCAAAAATTTGAGGTTGGAGAATATAACGGCCGATGATGGATAACGTGGATGGCGCATCTTTAGGATCTGGCTTCTCAACCAAACCTCTGATTTTAGCCATACGGCCATTATCACTTTCAACATCAAGAATACCGTAACGATTGGTCTGTTCACGTGGCACATCCACAACCGCAACCATATTGCCGCCTACTTCGTCATAGGCTTCGATCATTTGCTTGAGGCAGGGTTTTTCAGCCAAAACAACGTCATCCGCTAATACAATCGCAAAGGGCTCATTACCAACAAGATGGCGCGCGCACCAAACAGCATGACCTAAACCAAGAGGTTCCCGTTGGCGTGTAAAAAGCAATTGGCCAGATTCAAGCTCTGTACCCTCTAGAATTTCGAGCGACTTCGTTTTGCCGCGCTTTTCCAAAGTCCGCTTCAGATCATTATTGCTGTCAAAATGATCTTCCAAAGCACCCTTGCCACGACTGGTTACAAAGATGAATTGCTCAATACCAGCAGCCCGCGCTTCATCAACGGCGTGCTGAATAAGAGGCCTATCAAGCAGCGTAAGCATTTCTTTTGGCATAGCTTTCGTAGCTGGTAAAAAACGCGTGCCAAGTCCAGCAACAGGAAAAACAGCTTTACGAATACGTTGTTTCATTTTCAGAGTGGTCCGGGAGGTAGGGCGATAGAATCTTTAACCGCATCGCAAATTTCTTCCAACGAAAACGGCTTAGCAATAATACGGTGAACCAAAGCATCAAGATTGTGGGCACGCATGCGCTCTTGCGCATAACCCGATACCATCACAATCCGTAAATCAGGGAAAAGGCGAACTGCTTTGAGTGCAAGCGCGATACCATCAACATTGGGCATAACGATATCTGTAACCAGCACATCATATTTTTCTTTAGCTAAAGCATCGAGCGCCTGCTGACCATCAGCCACAGCTGTGGGCTTATGTCCTGCCGATGCCAGCGAACGGACAATAAATTCACGTACGGCTGGATTATCTTCGGCGACAAGAACGCGCGCATTGGTCACAGGATTGTCATTCAGAGGCATCGTCTTTTTTCTCAACAAAATTCAAATTCAAATTCACCACAGTTCCTTTAGGAGCGCCTATATCTGAGGTAAAAGGCACATCTTCGCCGGGCGCCACTCTAGCCGCTGGCGGCTCAATCTGCCAGCTTTGGATTGGCGCATTATCAGCACCAAGCGCTGTAGCCAAAATAGCAGGAATTTCTTGCAGTTTCTGGGTCTTATTACGAATTTTCCCCTGCACATAAAGCCTATTTTGACCACCTTCATAACGTAATTCTGACCGCATCTCCTCAAAACTCAGACCCACACCGCCATAATAATGATCAACGTAGAGACCAAGTGCATCGTAAAAAGAATTCATTGCTGGCCAACGTGCTGCGATGCTGTCACGTCCCAAAAAAATCCACAGAATGAGTCCGCAGATAAATAAACCAGCGCTACCAACTTTCCCCCATAACAATTGCTTAGGCGTTAGCCGTGAGAGGAAAGGAATAGTCGGCAACTTGATGTTCGACAAAGCCGCAAAATTAAGTCGGAGTAATGGCGAAGGTGGGATA
>JBASWO010000021.1:0-8649 GCA_049276515.1 Alphaproteobacteria bacterium | reverse complement strand
AGCGCCGCCGAGAAGCAGATTGCCGCGCTCGACACCCGCGAGGCCAAGACCCACGCCGATATTCGTGAATTGCGTGCTGACTGGAGCGCAACAGCCGATGCCAGCGGGTTTGACGCCGGGGCGCGGGGCCGGCTTGTGGCTGGTGCAATGGAACAGGCGCAGGGAATCGAGGCGGCGACCAGCCCCGAGTTACTGGCGCGGCAGGCGGTCGCCTTTGCCGCCGCCAAGCTGTCCGAACGCGAATCCGTGATGTCAGCCAGCACGCGGGCACGAGAAGCCGGGGACTTTGCCTTCGGCAAGGTCGGTCATGGCCAGATCAGCGCGGCCATTGCCGGAGCCGAGCAGCGTGGCGAACTGGTGCCCCGGACATTTCTGGACCGGCGCGGCGCGGAGTTTGCCGGGTTCACGACCCCGCACGCCCTCGAAATCGAACGCTCCCTATTGCGGCTTGAAGCCGCTGGGCGTGGCATGGCCGAGCCGCTCGCCAGCCCGCTGACGGCGGCGCGAACGGTCGAGCGCGCAGCGCGGCAATCTGCGCGTTCGGGCTATGCCTGGACTGATGACCAGAAGCGCGCGACCGGCGACTTGCTGACTTCGCGGGACCGGATTGCCGCAGTTCAGGGCTATGCCGGGACCGCCAAGACCACGACAGTGCTGGCGACCTATGCCCGCGAAGCCGAGCGGCACGGGCTTTTGGTCACGGCACTTGCGCCCACCGCATCGGCGGCGACCGTCCTGGGTGAAGCGCTGGGCCTTCGCGGCGATACCGTTGCCCGGCATCTACTGACGCCCGAAGGGCGCATGGCGGGCAAGGACGCCGTCTGGATTGTCGATGAGGCTTCGATGCTCTCGGCGCAGGACATGGCGAAGCTGATGGCCAGCGCTGACGCAGCGGGAGCCCGGCTCGTTCTTGTCGGGGACGTGAAGCAGCTCGGTTCGGTTGGCGCAGGAGCGGCCTTCGCGCAGTTGCAGACAGCAGGCATGACCACAACCAGGCTGGCCGAGGTCGTTCGGCAGACCAATGCCGAAACCCGCGCAGCCGTCATGGCATCGATCGAGGGTCATGCCGGCAAGGCCATGGTTGCGCTGGATCGTGGCGGCGGCCAAGTCATCGAAGGGGCCACGCCGAAAGACCGCTTCGAGGCCATGGCGCGGCATTACCTGTCCCTGTTACCCGCCGAGCGAATGCGGACGCTGGTCATCGAGCCTTCGCGCGAAGGTGGCGACACTCTCACCAGCCTGATCCGCGAGCACTTGGCTTCGCGCGGGGAGCTGTCGCAGGACCGGCTTCAGTTTGCCGCTTTGGAGGCCAGGGGCATGACCCGTGCCGAAGCGCGCGAAGCGGCGAGCTATGCCATCGGCGATGTCGTCCGGTTCAATCGCGACTATGCCGACAAGGATGTCCGCCGGGGCGAGGCCCTGACCGTCAGTGGTGTTGATCCGGAGCGGAACCGTGTGGCCCTCGCTAGCCGCGATGGCCGGGCCATTGACTGGCATCCCCGGCAATGGGGGGCGGGCAAGGTCGAGGTATTCGAACCCAAGCCCATGGACCTGCGCACGGGAGATCGGGTGCAGTTTACCCGCAACGACCGCGACGCGGGAAGGATCAATGGCCTTGGAGGGACAGTGATCGGCATCGATCCTTCCACCAGTCAGGCAACCCTGAAACTGGCGAACGGACGCGAGCAGCGGCTCGACCTCGCCGATCCTCGCGACGCCCATCTGCGCCATGCTTATGTCCAGACCGCACACGCCGCGCAGGGCCAGACCGCCGAACGCGTCCTGATCCACGCCGACAGTCGCTCTGCCAATCTGGTCGATCAGAAGATGTTCTACGTCGCGCTGTCACGCGCCAGGGGCGAGGCGGTTGTTGTCACCGATGACAGGGACCGGCTTGTCCGGGCGATCGCCGAGCGGGCGGGGGAGAAGCAGACTGCCATGGCAGCGGCAGTGCCCGAGGTTGGCAAATCCAAGGCAATGAGGGCTGGTCTCGGTTGAAGACCCTACTGGTGGCATGGTGGCCACGACATCTCTCGTCCCCCGTTGGAATGAACTGCTCCCTGTGTGACGACCCGTGCCGGGCGGGATCAACAGCCTGCCCGCTCCATTCGGGCTAACGCCCTCCCGTGTTGGCTGTTCCGCGTCGCCGCTGACCTGCCCGGCCAATCCGGCCCGTCCCTTCATCCGCGTTCCCAACGACAGGACGAAGGATTTTCAACGTGGCCAGGACTCAAACCGCCAGCATTTACGACACCATCACCAACCAGATCATCGCCTCGCTTGAACTCGGGGCCGGGAAATTCTCGCTCCCCTGGCATCGCAGCAACACCCCGCTGTCCCGCCCGATGAACGCCGTGACCCGGAAGACCTATCGCGGCGTCAACGTCCTAGCCCTCTGGGCCTCTGCCGACGCGCAGGATTTTGGGCATGGCCTCTGGGCGACCTATCGGCAGTGGCAGTCGCTCGGCGCTCAGGTCCGCAAGGGCGAGAAGGCTTCATCCATCGTGTTCTACAAGGTTTTCGACAAGGTTGATGGCAAAGAGGCGGAGGAAAGAGAGGGTTCGGCCCGGATCTTCGCGCAGGCGTCACATGTGTTCAATGTTGGCCAGGTGGATGGCTATGCGATGCCGGAACTTCCCGAAGGCGCAGACTTCGATCCGATCCCGAACGCGGACGCTTTCGTGGCCGCAACCAGCGCGACCATCCGCATCCAGGGCGACAGTGCCCATTATACGCCCTCGACCGACACCATCACCATGCCGGACAAGCAGCTCTTTTTCGCCACCGAATCCGGCAATGCAGGGCAGAACTGGTACGCGACACTGCTCCATGAACTGACCCATTGGTCCGGCGCGGAGCACCGTCTCGCACGCACGTTCGGCAAGCGGTTCGGCGACGACGCCTATGCCATGGAAGAGCTGGTCGCCGAGCTCGGTTCAGCATTCTTGTGCGGCGACCTTGGCCTATCGTCCAAGCCGCGCCCTGATCATGCCCGTTATCTCGCTAGTTGGCTCACGGTACTCAAGGCCGACAATCGCGCGATTTTCACCGCCGCGAGCGCGGCGGCGAAGGCGGCTGAGTGGTTGGAGGAGGCAAAAGAATGAGCCGGGCAACGAAAATTTCGCTGTTTTTCTAAATGGGTTAACTCAGGCTTGTGCTTGACCCGCTGCGACCGGTCGGCAATGTTGCGGCCCGACAGGTGGCAAGGGGACTGGGGCAGCCGTGAAACCATTTACGCGTTCAATCATCGACCTGTTCGACGGTGAGAAGCGCTACCTCATTCCCCTCTACCAGCGCCAATATGCGTGGAACGTAGAACCGCAGCTCCGACTCCTATGGGGTGACATCGGACGTGCATATGATCGGGTGGTTACTGATCGTGCGTCGTTGGTACCCCACTTCATGGGGGCGATGGTCATTTCCCAGATAAAAACATTCGGGAAAGAGGTCCAAGCTTACGAAGTGATCGACGGCCAGCAGCGTCTGACCACGTTTCAGCTTCTGCTCGCCTCGCTTCGAGACGTCGCCACAACGAACGGATCCCGTTACGCTGCCCATCTTCAGAGGTATCTCCTCAACGACGGAATCATGGAGAAACCGCATATTGAGCGGTTCAAGGTCTGGCCGTCGCGAATGGACCGTCGGGCATTCGCTTGCGTTGTGGATGCGAAAGTTGAACTCGACGAAATCGCGCAACCGGTCCCTGGCGAGGATGGAAATGCCCGGAAGGCTACGTTGGCCTATGAGTGGTTCCGTTCACAGATCAACGCCCATGTCGGCATCGGCGACAACTACGACGAATTCAAGATGGAGAAGCTTTTCGAAGCCATGAAGGACGGCCTCGCCGTCGTTTCTATTGAACTTGAAGGCGGCGACGATCCCCAGACTATTTTCGAGACGCTAAACAGCCGAGGCGTCGATCTGACGCCCGGCGATCTCATGCGCAATTTCATCTTCCAGCGAGCAAAGGGGCTGGGCCAGGACGCCGAAGCCTCTCTCGCCGTCGACAAGCTCTACGAGAGGCACTGGCTTCCGCTCGACGGGCCACTCTGGAACCAGCTTGTATATCGGGGCCGGCAAGGTGCCGCCAAGCTCGATTGGATGTTGACCGATCACCTGTCGATGAAGAAGGCCGACATCGTCTCGAAGGAAAATCTGTTCGACAACTACCGGCGCTGGATCATCGAAAAGCAGCCGTTCGCCTCGGTAGAGGAGGAGCTTGAGTCGATTACCGCCTCGGCGGCAGTGGAGCACAAGATTTTCGAGCAGAACAAGGCCGATCCGATTGGAAAATTTGGCCTTGTGGCCGAGGCCTTTGATGTCAGCACCGCGTTCCCTCTTGTCGTCTACCTTGCGACCGAAGCAGACGTAGGCGAAAATCTCCCGGCGGCTTTAGCCATGTTGGAAAGCTACATCCTGCGGCGCGACATCGTCGGTCTATCCACCAAGAACTATAACCGCTTCTTCGTTGGCACGATCGACCGGCTCCGCGAGAGCGAAGGGTGCAAGGTTGAAGCGCTCGCGCGCTGGCTATCTACTCGTCCCAACGACACTGACCGTTGGCCGAACGACAACGAGTTTCGGCAAGGGTGGCTTGGCCGTGACCAATACAAAAATGCCAGACAGCCACGCTTGCGTTACATCTTCGAACGTCTCGAGCAGGCCAAGCGAACTGCCCTCAGCGAAGACATTGAAATCAAGTCCGCCCTCACCATAGAGCATATCATGCCGCAGCGATGGCGGGAAAACTGGCCCGTTCCTGGCTTTGAGCACGTTACGGATGGGGAAGTCGATACTGATCAGCTCGTGGCCGAGGTCGAGCGCGACGGCTGCATCAACAAGCTCGGTAACTTGACGCTGATCACGCAGCCGCTCAACTCATCGGTTTCGAACGGGCCGTTCGCGACCAAGGTACCTCAGATCAAAGCCTTCACCAGCCTCGCCTTGAACCGCGACCTCAACGGGTTCGACCATTGGAACGAGGATTGCGTGAAGCAGCGAGGTGCAGCGCTGTTCGAGATTGCCCGAAAGGTGTGGGCACCGCCGCAAGAAGTCGGGACCGCCTTTCCTGACCTTGGACGACTGGGAGAGAACGGTAACCTCCCGCGCGAGGGAACGATCTGCCGGTTCAACTACGGCGGCAACACTTATCGGGGCGTCGTCAAAGTCCGAAAACTGGAGGTCGACGGCATTGACGGGGCATTCAGTTCATTCTCAGGTGCGTCGGTTGCCGTGACGCAAACCAGCCGAAACGGTTGGAACGATTGGGAATTGCAAAGCAAAGACGGTTGGGTGCTCGCTGATCTGTGGCGGTCCCAGACGTAATCACCACGCCACTGGATCGGCAGAGTTGGTGAGCGGGCACCGAGATTACCCGCGCCCTTCCACGGACCCTGTCCAACCAGGCTCGAATTCAGCCTCGCCCATCGCCGTTCCCTAGCTACGCAGCCTCGATCTTACTGGTTATGAAGTCGAATATTGGACGGAGTGGTTCGAAGTGCTGAACGCCAAGGCTTGGAACGACCTCCTTTGCAAACCTTGTCTTGTTTCCGATGAACCGGATGCATTCGTAGGGTTCAGAGAGATCAACCTCGAAATGCTGGCCAGTGCCGAATGCGTCGTAGAACATCAGCTCCATGTCGAGTTTGGATTTGTGAGCAAAATTTTCGTCCGTTCCAGCACGCAGAACCTGATTCCGAATGGATAATGCCGGATAAACTGGAAGCAGCATCGCGAACCAATCACCAACTGCCCGCTTGCGAACAAGACACTTCGAAGGGTCAACTTCAATCAGCTCGCCGAGGTTCTTCCATTCATTATAGGCAGTATCGAAATCAAAGAGGCCAAAGATCTTTCGCGCTGAGTGCTGAGCAAAAAAGTCCTGCTCCTGAAGCATTTTTCTCAGATAAGCGCAGCCGAAAGCTGACTCGATGGCGAACTTTCGCTGCACGCCGGGGAAGAGGCGCTCCCAGGCCATCGTCAATACGAGCGTGTCGGAAACGCCCTCCGTAAACAGAATTGGCCCATCCGTGTTCAGCAGGATGTGCTCGATACTTAAAGAAGCCTCATTCTCCGAAAGCGTGATCAGCCCAGCCGAGAGCGAGCGGACGATGGTGGATTTGTCCTGTTGTTCGGTCGTCACTCCGCCAGCGCCCGCCGAGAACAGCCGGATGCGGTTGTCGCATTGGGCGGCCACGGTGGAGGCGCTGTGGCTGCTCAGCAGGATATGGTTGGTGCGCGCGGCTTCTGTCGAAATGGCGCTAATTTGCTCAAGGAAATCGAATTGCCATTCCGGATGCAGGAAGGCATCGGCTCATCCAGCAGTGTCAGGCAATTGCGGTGCTTGAACAGCTCCGAAACCGCGAAGAGATAGACGGACTGGAACTGGCCATCGCTGAAGTGGCTGAGGTCCGAAACCTCCAGTCCGTCCAGCGCGACACGGATGCCAATATCGTCGAGCATCCCGACAATCCGCAACGCATCGAAGGACCGGAAGATCGTTTCCGATGTGAGGTCGCCATATCCTTCCTGGAACACGTCCAGATTGCATTCTAGTGTGTAGCGATCCTTCTCCCGGTCATAGAGCGTGCCGGGGGTAAAGGCACCCGACATGCAGGCGACAAGCTGATCGAGGAAGGAGCGAACCACCCCAGTTGCCCCCCAGAACAGCTGCTTATCCTCGAACGGGTCAAACTCGCCGGTGCCTGCAAATCCGGGGCGTTTGAGCACGATTCGCACGGTCCGGCTATTGTTGAGAATGCCCAGCTTTTGACACAGATATCGCCGCGCTAGGCTGGCTTCGGGCAGCAGTATCAACACCACGATCAGCAGCTTCTTGCACGCAGGACCAATGCCGACAAAGCGCGGGATCATAGTTGCGTCCGCCCGGCGCAGATTGCGGCGGTAGCGCTCCTCGTACCGGGCGACCAGCGCGGTTACATTGTCGTTCTGGCCCGAGTAATAGACCAGAACATTGTCCGGCAGCGGGGTGGCGCCCAAGGTGCGGCGGCCAGCATCGTCGTTGATGTTCAGATGGCCTTCGCGCCATGCGATGCTGGTTTCGGCCCCGGCAATTTCGAAGCGGATGGCATAATCGAAGCCCGGCCCGGCTGCTTCGGGATCGAAGGCGAAGATGTGGTCGAAAATCTCGATCAGCGCTTCGAGGAAATTGGATTTGCCCGATCCGTTCCTGCCCACGAAAATGTCGATAAAACCGTCCCCATCGAAGCCAATCGTGAAATCGCGCAGGTTCTTGTACTGGCTGATCCATACCGAGCGCAGGCGCATCAGGCTGCGGCCCGTTCGGTGATGGCGTCGGCCAGGTGGCGGCGGGTTTCGGCGGCGTCGGCCAGCCGTGCCTTCAGGGCATCGCACAGGGCCATGAGTTCATCGACCTTTGCGACGATCCGGTGTTGCTCGCCGGGATCCGGCAAGGGTATCTGTGCATCACGCAGAATTGCTTGGTTGATTTTCGGCATGCTCCCAGAGGTGCCAGATGCCTTTGATCTTAAATATTCGCGAACAGGCTTCGAGTTAAGGCACATAACGGCATATTTTGGGTCGATTTTCGGTGAGAAACGCAACTTCATCATTAAATCAGGGTAAATGAATTGGTTATCTGGACCATCATAAAGCGCAGCAACGCCAACATAATCTATCGAATTTGCACGTTGAACCAGTATATCCCCACTTTTCAGCCAAAGCTCTGAGCTCGCCCCCGGCTGCTCGATATCGACGTACTTATAATGACTCCCATCAAATTGTCCGCGCGTTGTAGCCGACAGGGATAAGCTCTTGATGCCTGTATCGTGCTCCACCGATCTTGGCGAAAAACCGTTCTTTGGACCAAACGTCAGAAGCTGGGACAAAGGTCTTTTGATGAATGCGGAGGGCATTGCAGAGGTAAGTGCTCCGGTCAGCGCCAACTCGACGAATGCTGATTTTAGAGCTCCCACACTGGCTTCTGTAGTGAAGAGAGCATCGAAATGGTTTTCCAACCGCGCCCAGTTGGCGGCGAGGTCTGCCGCATCCGCGCTGTTCACCAGCGTAGCGAGCAGAGTCTCCACCAGCGCCTGATGCGCGGTCAGCGCGTCCGCACTCTCCCGCTCCAGAGTATCGCACAGAGCCATGAGTTCATCGACCTTGGCGACGATGCGGCGTTGTTCCGAGAGGGGCGGTAGCGGGAATGGAAGTGCCAAAAATTTCGCACGCGAAATGCCGCCAATGATGCCCGTCATTTCCCGTGAGAAGCATTCAAAGAAGAAACCAGACAGGTAGGTGCAAAGCACATACCGAGGCTCGATTTGCGGCCAAGGCTCGTTGGCGATCAATTTGTTTCCGAATGCTATTGCACGGTCGCTGACAGCCATTTTCCGGCCGGCGCTTCCACCCTCAGCACAAATAAAAACCGCGTTGGGCTGGGCAATGTTGAAACGCTGGTCATCGAAGCTAACAACCAGACCGTTGTGGTAGTCTATCGGTTCAAATCCGTAGCCAACATCCTTGGTTGCTACGAAAGGCCATCCTTCACCGTTGGACTCTAACTCCGACCGGAGAGCTGCATTAATGCTGTTCCCCGTGAAGATATTGCCGGTCTGCCATAGTGGTAGCCAAACCCATCCCGATGGAAGATCGAATGGCTCACTACTA
>JBASWO010000020.1:0-20502 GCA_049276515.1 Alphaproteobacteria bacterium | reverse complement strand
GATTATTATGATGTCAGCCTTAAAGAGGCGCGACTTGCAGAACTTAAGAAACATAAGAACTTTTCATTTCATAAAATCAATATTGCCGACAAAGAGCCCATGCTGGCTTTTGCCAATAAAGGCTTTACACATATTGTGCATTTAGCGGCGCAGCCAGGCGTGCGCTATTCTCTGATTAATCCTTATGCCTATATCGAATCCAACATCATGGGACACACTGTGATGCTGGAGCTTGCGCGCCATACAAAAGGTCTGCAGCATTTTGTTTATGCCAGCTCATCCTCTGTTTATGGGGGTAATACAAAAACACCATTTGCCATTGATGATGCGGTCGAAAATCCTGTCTCACTTTATGCTGCGACAAAACGAGCTGATGAGTTGATCACGTGGACCTATGCCCATCTTTATAAAATACCCTCGACAGGCTTGCGTTTCTTTACGGTCTATGGACCCTGGGGACGGCCCGATATGGCCACATATTCTTTCACCAAAGATATCGATGCAGGTAAACCGATCAAAGTTTTCAATCATGGTAAAATGCGCCGTGACTTCACGTATATTGATGACATTGTAGCTGGTATTCTTGCTGCCCTCGGTAAACCACCTCAGACAGAGCCGCCTGTGCAACTCTATAATCTTGGCAATTCTCAATCTGAAGATTTGATGGATTTTATTGGAGCAATTGAAAAAGCGCTTGGTAAAAAAGCTCAGTGCGATTTTCAGCCTATGCAGCCAGGCGAGGTCGTAGAAACTTATGCTGATATAACCTCTAGCACCCGAGATCTTGGCTTTAAGCCTCAAACATCTATTAGTGAAGGGGTGCCGCGTTTTGTTGCTTGGTTTAAGAGCTACCATAGATGAAGAATATTCTTGGCGTTTATCTTCTAGCGCTCTTCTGTGTTGGTCTTACCTATCTCTCCACTTTGCCGCTTTGGGAAGGCTTTGATGAAAACGCCCATTATTCGAGTTTAAGGCAAATAGCGGATACCGGTACAATCCCTATATACGGAGAAAGCCTTTTAGACCGCGAAATAACCGACTATCAGGGGCCGAATGCTTACATATCTTTGAGGCCGCCCTTTGATCAAGATCCGACAAATCCAAACTATCTGACCTATGCCCAATTCTTTTCCAATCCTGCATTGGTGGAAAATTATAAAGAAAAATATCGTGAACCTCATCGGCGTGCGATTTATGCGCCTGGTGTAGGCCTCAATTGGCAGGCGCAACATCCAGCCATTTATTATGCGGCGTTAGCACCTTTAACAAAGGCTACGGATCAAAGCCCTTTGGTTACCCAAGTTTTTGTGCTGCGGCTTGCTTCTTATATCTTTGCACTCTGCGGTATCGCCGCGGGCTTCATCGCAGTCCTGCGGCAACGTAAGGCAATCTCTAACCCTGCCGTCCTAGGGTTTTTAGTTTATCCCATTTTATTGCCAATGCTCTTTCCAGAATTTGCACGTCTGGGAAATGATGCTTTTTGTCTTTTGATTACAGGCATCATGGCACTTTTTTTATCTCTCTGGTTGGAACAGCCGAAGAATAAGAAATGGCTACTGGCTCTAGGTTTTTCCCTTGGCATTGGTCTTCTGACCAAAGCCTTTTTCTTGCCAATTGGCGCGGGCTTAGGATTGTTCTTCCTTCTAAGAGTCTGGGCACAGCGCAAAAATAGAAAGCAACGCACAGAAAATCTCTTGGATTTAATATTGGTTTTTGTACCCGCATTTCTTCTCGGCGGCGGTTGGTATGCCTATAAGTTTTTAGTTTTTGGCGATATCACAGGCAGTGCAGACTCAATCAAAGTTGCTGATAAAGGCGGACTTGTCGTAAATCTCAAAGAGAATTTCTCAGTGAGCGCAGGCTTGCGAAGTTTTTTGGTGATGGCCGCATCTTGGGTATGGGGTGGTACGCAATCTCTCACGCATTTACCAAAATGGATGCAGATACCTTGCGTGCTTTTGGTTTTCTGGGTGGTGATTGAATATCTAAGACAGCTGAGAATGAAACCTATAGCCGATCCGCTCTGGTTGCCGGTTTGGATGTTTGGTCTTTTTGCAGGAAGCCTTTTTTATTACGCCATTCTTACAATTGCACTCAGTGGAAATGGTGGAGCGCCCGGTTGGTATTTGCACATTTTGATGCCCTGGACGGCTCCAGCCTTAGGCATAGGTTTTATGGCTATTTGGCAGCGTCCTAGAGAGCGCAAAGTCTTAATTGCTCTTCTTGGTTATGCAGCGTTATTTCATTGTGCAGCTCTCTGGTCCTACATCACGCTTTATACGGGTTGTTCTGTGAAAGGCGATGATAAGAATTTTGCGTTTCCTAACAATGCCTATTGTCTAGATCAGCTTGGCACCATCTATGATCGCCTCACCGTCATTGGCTATCCATGGCTGGCGATCATTGGATTAAGCGGCGCTATCTTGTGCACCGGCTGGCTCATCAGAAATGTAAAAACAAAGCTAGCTATTTAAGATCAATCATGACCGGCACATGATCGCTGGGTTTAGGCTCCCAACCACGTGCTTCTTTTAAGATTGTCGCTTTTTTAAGCGATGCTGTGAGATTGGGTGTTACCCAAATATGATCTAATCTTCGACCCCGATCTGAGGCGCGCCAATCAGCTGCTCTATAACTCCACCAGGAATAAAGTTTTTCTTCAGCTGGCGTAAAATGTCTGACAGCATCATACCAATCATGTGCCTTTTGCCAGGCCGTGAGTTTCTCAACTTCGATAGGTGTATGCGAGACAACCCCCAGCATCTGTTTGTGTGACCACACATCATGCTCAAGGGGTGCGACGTTTAGATCACCTAAAAGAATTTTAGCTTTCTTGGTGTCTTTGCGTGTTTTCCACCAAGCTGCTTTTTCATCCATAAAGCCTAGTTTATGTGCAAATTTTACATTGGCTTTGGCATCAGGAATATCGCCACCCGCTGGGACATAACAGCAATGGACTTCAATGCCATTGGGAAGTTCAGCTTGAATATGGCGGCAATCTTCTTTGCCTTGCCAGTTCTTACCGCCCAGATTGGTAAGTGGCAGGCGTGAGAGAATGGCAACGCCATTATAACTTTTCATGCCGGCGATATGCTGATGCTTGAAGCCTTTTTGAATAAAGGCATCGCGGGGAAAGGTCTCATCAACTGTTTTGGTTTCCTGTAGGCAAATCACATCGGGCTTATACTCATCGATAAACTGCTCAACAATGCCGATGCGCAAACGTACGGAATTAATGTTCCAGGTGGCTATTCTCATGATATTTCTGAGCGTCTTTGGTTAACGTAATTACTCATTTTTTCTATTTACTTTCATACTCTCATGCAAGATTGAAGTGATATTATTTTACAGGATTTATTATGCCTTTTAAAGATTACGCTCTTCGTGAACATATCGATGCTATAGATGATCATCCCGGATCGAGTGTGGCTGTTGTTATCGGATTTACGAGAAAAGATCTCGAAACTTTAATGGCGATGACTGAGGCTGAGCTGACAAAGAGGCCATCTATTCATGCGCAGATAGCTCAGTTGCCCCCGGGACATCTGGCCAGAAATGCTCCACATCTTACTCGCATACCAGAAGAAATGGTTAGAGCAAATACAGTAGCAAATCCAAATATGGGCATGCCTTCTATTTTTGCTACCTTAGGATATGCTTCTAAGTGCGGTAGGGAGATCAAATTCTTTTTTGGTGAACCCTTGGGGCCCAAAATATTAAGGCCAGATACAGTCCAAACGGGCGTCTTAGCATCTCAAAGTCTCGCTGATTTAGAGGACAACATTTTAAAAGGCGCACAGGCTTTCTTCAATGAGGCTCATGAAAAGTTAGGTAGGCCCGAGCGAGCCATTTTGTATGCCTTCGTTCAGCCTATGAGCTTAAGCTAAGGCGTCTTAATTTTATTATTTTTTCCAAAGTTAGGTGCGATGAAGCGGAAGGTTTCTTTTGGAAACGCTATGCCTTCGCGGACATTCTCAAGATTAACGCCGGTCGTGTGGCCCTGTGGGTCTAAAACTTTCCACTGACGTAACTTCAAAGGTTGATCTTCAAATACAAGCGTGAGCTCACCTGCAGCAGGATCCTCAGTTTCCTTGAGGCTTACTTCTAATTTGGCAGGGAAACGCTTAAATTTTGTGATGACTACATCACCACTTAATTTGACGGGATCACGTAAGATAAATTCAGCTAAGCTCGAGCCTTGCGGCACATTGGTTTGTTCTTTCAATTCATCATTCCAAATATGAACAAAGTCACCATCTGCAATAATGAAGTCTTTGCTGGGTGGGGCATAATTGACGCGCATCTTGCCGGGGCGTTGCATAGCGATCGTGCCGCGTAACATGCCGCCATAATCATCGACCTGTAGGAAATCAGCAGAGATGCTTTTGAGGTTGTTGAGATAGCTCTCAATACGCTCGAGATCGGCTTCTTCCTGCTTTGTAAAGCTAAGGGGTTTAACCTTAGAGGATTCAGCTATAGCTGGGGTGGCTAAGAAGCTGCAAAGGATGAGGATCACAACAAAACGCATGGCCAATGATATGGCCTGGAATTATGGCAAAAGGAAGGGGGATATTTAGTTTAAAATTAGCCAGCGTTATATACGGGGGCAGCTAATCCACCAGCGTCTGGATCTCTGCGTCCAGCAGTTGGAGCTTTCAGCCAAGCCACTGTTGAAGTTGAAAGTCCAGCGCCAAAGGCTGATTGATAAGTTGGTGCGGTGGTAGATGATTGGATTTTGAAGCGGCCCGTATAAGGCTCTACTGCAAAACCTTGAGCAGCCATTTGTTTCACGCCATCTTCATAATCGCCGTGCGAAATTAGCCCAAGGGCGCGCATTTCACGCATGGTTTTATCGGCAACAATAGCAACATCATCGCGTTGGATGCTATCGATATGGGCATTATCACCACCTGCATAAACGTGGCGATTGCGGCTATTAGGATAGTCCCAGTGTGCATCCATTGTGCTTTTGCCCCCAAAAGATACAAAGCTTGTGTTATCTATTTCTCGAGGGAGTAAATTAACGTGATCTGGTGTTGCGTTGAGTGCATTTGTAATGATGCTTACGCATTCCCAGAAAGGATGAGGAGGTTCAGGATTGGGATTAAAGGGTTTAGCTGGCTCAATCGGTGCTGTTGGTCCTTCAATAACAACCGAACAGGGTGCGCCATTTTGTGGGTATTCGTTTTCAGAGTGGCTTGTAAATTGCATGCCAGGAATATTGCTATTTGGAAAACGTATGTGAACTGTTTGTGTCATATAATCTCTCTAAAAAATGAAGTGATCGTCCTAAAAGAGTGACTGCAATTTGAAGCTGTTAATTTAATAGATATCTCTTAAATCCCGCTTAAAGCATAATAGGTATTTTCATTATATTTATCAATTACTTAATTACTTTCCCATTTAATTTCATGGACTTAGTCCTCATTCGGATTGCGCCCAAAAACCTCGCGTTTGCCCACAGCATTTGCGCTGCTGATCAGGCCTTCACGTTCCATACGCTCAATAAGCGTTGCTGCGCGGTTATAACCAATTTGCAAATGGCGCTGAATAAAGCTGGTTGAGGCTTTGCGCTCACGCAGGACAACATCAACAGCTTTATCATAGAGATCGTCTCCAGAACTCATATTGCCACTGAGGCCACCACCGGCTCCGCCACCAAAATCACCTTGGCCATCATCTTTTGTGACTTCATCAAGATATTCAGGCTCGCCCTGTTTCTTGAGGAACTTCACAATTGCTTCTACTTCATCATCGCGTACGAAGGGGCCATGCACGCGCGTGATGCGACCGCCACCTGCCATATAAAGCATATCGCCTTGGCCTAAGAGCTGCTCAGCGCCTTGTTCGCCCAAGATGGTGCGGCTGTCGATCTTCGATGTGACTTGGAAACTGATGCGGGTTGGGAAGTTGGCTTTAATTGTACCTGTGATCACATCAACTGATGGGCGCTGTGTTGCCATCAAAATATGGATACCTGCTGCACGAGCCATTTGTGCCAAACGCTGAATGGCACCTTCAATTTCTTTGCCGGCTACAATCATAAGATCGGCCATCTCGTCGACAATAACGACAATGAAGGGCAGTTCTGTAAGATCAAGCGGTTGTTCTTCGTAAATGGGCTTGCCAGTTTCTTTATCAAAGCCGGTTTGTACTGTGCGCGTTAAATTCTCACCATTTTTAGAGGCCTCACGAAGACGCATATTGTAGCCTTCGATGTTACGCACGCCGAGCTTTGACATAGCTCTGTAGCGTTCTTCCATCTCACGCACCGTCCAGCGAAGTGCCATAATGGCTTTCTTTGGCTCTGTCACAACAGGGGCTAATAAATGAGGAATGCCTTCATAGACCGATAATTCCAGCATCTTCGGATCGATCATAATGAAGCGGCATTTTTGCGGTGGTAAGCGGTAGAGCAAGGATAAGATCATCGTATTGATCGCAACGGACTTACCGGAGCCCGTCGTACCCGCGATCAATAAATGCGGCATGCGCGCCATATCAGCAATGATCGGCATGCCGGCAATATCTTTACCCAAGACTAAAGGTAAATTGGCTTTTACATCATTATAGGCATCACTGCTGAGAAGTTCGCGCAGATAAACTGTTTCGCGGCGCGCATTAGGAAGTTCAATACCAATAACATTGCGGCCAGGTACGACAGCAACACGCACTGAAGCTGCGCTCATATTGCGTGCGATATCATCAGCAAGAGAGATAACGCGTGCAGCACGTGTGCCTGGGGAAGGCTCTAATTCATAAAGAGTGACGACAGGGCCAGGGCTAACTTTTGTGATTGATCCATTCACACCGAAGTCAGCAAGAACGGATTCGAGAAGTTTGGCATTTTTTTCTAAAGCTTCTTCCGAGATATCGTTGCGTGGCTGACGAGCACTTTCGGGCCATTGCAGAAGTTCAAGCGGGGGCAAAGCCATATCGCTTTCAGGGCGTAGGGCTAAGCGCGCTTGGCGGGCTGATGCTGCTGGACGTTTAATAATAGGGGCTTTAACACGTGTCCGCTTTGCAGCAGCTGCTGGTGCCGGTATATCCTCTTCCTCTTCAAAATCATCAGGAGGTAATTCCTCAATGACTTTTTCTTCCTTATCATCTTCAACGATGCCGGTATGCTCATGACGAAGGATGTGCCAAACCGTGAGACCAAAGCGATAAACTTTATTGCCAGCCCACATCACAGCTTGATGTAAGGCTTTGGCCACGACGTGCCATTCATCTAAAGTCAAAGCGCACGCCATATAAAGCGTACTAAAGGCAATCACCAGCATAGTGATAATAACGAGATATTGTCCCCATACAGCTGGCAGTAAGGAGATAAGACCTATACTGAGAACCTTGCCGAGCGCACCGCCGGCAGCTGGCGTATCAGGTGAAAATTGAAAATTGAAAGACGCAAAGGCTACCGCGAAGGCGAGGAGGGCAACCAAAGCTGAGAGAATACGCCAAGGTAATAAATCAAGACCACGATCTGCTGCGACACGCCAACCCCAAGCTCCTAAGACGACGCAAATCAGCAAACCGCCAAAGCCAAAAAACTGCCAAATGATATCGGCGCTGTAGCTGCCAAAAGATCCTATCCAATTATGAGTGGTCTCAGATGGAACGCTACTCGCGGTATTCCAGGAAATATCTTGTGTGTCATAGCTGAGAAGGGAGAGCGCAAAAATAAGTGCGACCAAAATAATGGCGCCGCCACCAGCCATTTGTAGCGAACGCAACATGGCGTCGCGCAGGCTTTCCGGCATCCAGGCGGACCGTGTTGAGCGTGAGCGAGAAGTGGAGCGAAGGAGACTACGCGGCATGAGCGAATACTATCAGATGCCGCATTCTAGGCCACGGACTTTTGCAGTAAGTCTTTCAGCTTTTTCTGCGGGCGGGGGCCATAATGGCTGATCACTTCAGCTGCCGCTAAAGCGCCTATTTCGCCGGATTCACGTAGGTTTTTGCCATGGGTTAAGCCAAACAAAAAGCCTGCGGCATAGAGATCGCCTGCGCCTGTTGTATCAACAACTTTGCTAACAGGTGCCGCCGCAACCTCGATAGCTTCTTGGCCAGCTATAATGATGGCACCTTTTTCACTTCTCGTTGTTACAGCAATTTTGCAATGCGTGCGCACCTGGGCGAGGGCTTGATCTAAATCTTGTGTTTGATAAAGCGCCATCAATTCATGTTGGTTAGCAAAAAGAACATCCACTTCATTTTTGATCAACTCTAAAAACTCACTACGGTAGCGTTCGACACAAAAACTATCAGAGAGTGTAAGAGACAATTGACGGCCAGCTCCATGCGCAGCTTTGGCGGCAACATAAAAAGCTTTTTTCGCTTCAGGTGGATCGAAGAGATAACCTTCAAGATAAGTTATTTGTGAATCTTTGATGACATCAATCTGTACATCATCAGGTCCAAATTCAACCGCGGCGCCTAGATAGGTATTCATGCTGCGTTGAGCATCAGGTGTGACAAGAATTAGGCAGCGCCCAGTTGGAGCGCCTTTGCGACGCTCCTGTTCAACTTCACGAATTTCTACGCGGCGCTCGGCAACAGGAGGGGTTGCAAAGTAAACGCCATGCGCATGCATATCATGACGGAAAATGGCACCAAGCTGATCCGCTTTGACTTTGCCCATATAGGCAGGACGTCCGCCTAAAGAGGCAACACCCGCAACAGTATTGGCGGCAGAGCCGCCGGACATTTGCATGGTAGGGCCAATCACATCATATAAGAGACCAGCGCGCTCGGTATCGATGAGCGTCATACCGCCTTTAACAATTTTATGATCACGCAGAAAATCTTCTGTCGCGTCAGCAATTACATCAACCAGGGCATTGCCAATGGCACAAACGTCATATGGGGGGTGGGACATCAAAAACTCCTCAATATCTGGTCGCTATCATGCGTGAATTGCTCCACAAAATCAAAAGCCTAATGCGTTGCAAGCTCTTTATTTTGCCTGTCATGAGCATGTTACCCTTGCTTTTAACTGCTGGCCCATGTTAGCGAGAACGCCTTCATTCACGACACGATTTCGGAGGAGCAACGATGTTTGGACCACGTACTAAGGGCGAAGAAACCGATACTCAAGAAGCTTCGGTAACAACCACTTCCAACACCCCATCACCAGCTCAGCCGCGCGCCGCATCTCCGGCCGTTCCACGCCGCGTTGTTGACATGCCAGGCCGCCGTTCATCATCGAACCCAGCCGAAGGCGAAAAGAAATTGACCGTTGGCAAAGGTTTGTCACTCGCAGGTGAAATCACCTCATGTGATATCTTGGTTGTCGAAGGCAAAGTTGAAGCCAAGCTCAGTGACGGCAAACTTATTGAAATTACCGAGAGCGGTCAGTTCCGCGGTAGCGTCGAAATTGAAAATGCAGACATCGCTGGTCGTTTCGATGGTCAGTTGACTGTTCGTGGTCGTTTGACAGTTCGTTCAACCGGTCGCATCAGTGGCATGGTTAAGTACGGTGAACTCGAAGTTAATGCTGGTGGTCAGATCATTGGTGAAGTTCAAGTTACCGGTGGTGGCGCACAAGCTCAAAACAATAACAGCAGCTTTAAGAGCGCTGCTAAGTTTGTCGCTCCATCTGAGGACGATGAGCAACAAGAAGACGAACGCAAATCAGCGTAAAATTGTTTTTGTAAAAAATTCAAACGGCGGCTTCGGCCGCCGTTTTTATTTTGTGGGACTCGGTGTTTTATCTTGGAACGCGCAGAGATCGCGCACAACGCATGCAGGACATAAAGGCATACGGGCTTTGCAGGTATATCTGCCATGCAGGATCAGCCAATGATGCGCATGCTTCATCCATTGATCAGGAATAACCTTGAGAAGGCCTTCTTCAACCTCTTCTGGGTTTTTCCCTTTAGCTAATCCTGTTCGATTGGAAACGCGGAAAACATGCGTATCAACTGCCATAGTGCGCTCGCCATAGGCTACATTGAGAACCACATTAGCGGTTTTACGGCCCACGCCAGGTAGGCTCTGCAGCTCGTCCCGACTACGGGGGATTTGGCCATCAAACTGATCAACAAGGATCTTAGAAAGGGCCATAATATTTTTGGCTTTGCCATTATAGAGCCCAATGGTCTTGATGTGGTTTTTAAGGCCAGCTTCTCCCAATTTGAGCATCTGCTTGGGTGTGGTGACTTTCTTAAAGAGCGACTCGGTCGCGCGGTTCACGCCGCTATCCGTTGCCTGGGCTGATAACACCACTGCGACTACCAAAGTGTAGTCATTAACATAGTTGAGTTCGGTCTTGGGCTCGGGTCGCTCTTTTGCAAGCCGTCTAAAAAACTCATTAATTTCTTTTGCTTGCATGGTGACGCTGAAGTGAAAAGAGAGGAAGTCATTATCTTGCTTTTTTGGGAGATTAGCCTAAATCATTCTGACGACGAACCGAATTTTTGATATATTAGGAGCATAGAGATGAAAGCCCCAAAGGTCTTAGATGGCTCGAAGTTGAACGTATCCTTCCAGCAGAAGCCACCGCGCCTGGTGCGGTGGGGCTTTCATCCATCTCCCTATAATCCCTTGATGGTTGGCCTGACACCAGAAGGTGTTTTGTGCCGCATTGAATTCACCAAAGGTCGTAAGGCGGATGCCATTTTAAAAGAATGGAAGAAGGCCTGGCCAGAAACTGTATTCACCCAAGATAAGTCTGCGACAGCCGCTGTACTTGCCAAAGTTCTTAAAGGTGGTGCCGCTAAATTGATGATGACGGGCACGCCTTTTCAACAAGATGTCTGGAAAACCATGTTGAAGATCCCAGCAGGTCAGACCCTAAGCTATGCTGATGTTGCCAAGAAAATTAAACGTCCCAAGGCCGTCCGTGCCGTTGGCACAGCCTGCGGCGCCAACCCAATTCCTATCCTTGTTCCTTGCCATCGCATCGTTGGTAGCAATGGTGGTTTGGGTGGATTTGGTGGCGGTCTTACGCTGAAGCGCGCTTTACTAGAAGTTGAAGGTGTTTTAGATCAAGCGGCATAAACCTTACTTCTTGCCGAAAACCTCTTTGACCTTACCAACAAAACCTTCGCTTTCAGGATGGGTTTTGTTCTTCTCAGCTTCATCTGCAAATTCTTTGAGCAATTCTTTTTGACGCTTGCTCAAATTGACAGGAGTTTCGACTGCAAGTTCGACATACATATCGCCACGCGATGTACTGCGAAGAACCGACATGCCCTTGTGTTTGATGCGTGTGCGGTGCCCAGATTGCGTGGCCGGCTCAACTTTCATTTCAGTTAGGCTGCCATCAATCGTTGGTACTTCAATCGTGCCACCTAATGTTGCTGTCGTCATAGGGATGGGCACGCGACAGTAGAGATTGGCGCCATCGCGTTGGAAGATAGGGTTTTGACCGACTTCTAAAATAACATAAAGATCACCCGAATTGCCGCCGCGCATACCCGCTTCGCCTTCACCGGCTAAACGGATGCGCGTGCCATCTTCGACGCCAGCAGGGATCGTTACGGCAAGTGTGCGTTCTTGTTTGACGCGACCAGCGCCTGAGCATTTTTTGCATGGATTTTGGATCACGCGACCAGCGCCTTGGCAGGTGGGGCAGGTGCGCTCGATTGTAAAGAACCCTTGTTGGGCACGCACACGACCAGCACCTCGACACATGCTGCAATCGGTTGGCTGGGTACCAGGAGCTGCGCCTTGACCTTTACAGTCGGTGCAGGTGACAGAATTGACGATCGTAATGTTTTTCTCAGAACCCTTGAAGGCTTCTTCAAGCGTGATATCGAGATCATAACGGAGATCAGCGCCACGTTGGACGCCTTGTGCACCGCTACGGCGTCCACCACCGCCTAAGATTTCACCGAACATTTCATCAAAAATATCGGCAAAGCCGGCGCCGAATTCAAAGCCACCAAAACCGCCGCTACCGCCTTGTTCAAACGCTGCATGCCCAAAGCGATCATAAGCAGCTCGGCGTTGGTCATCGCTGAGGATTTGATAGGCCTCAGAGATCTCTTTAAATTTATGTTCAGCTTCTTTATTGCCGGGATTTTTGTCGGGATGATGCTGCATGGCCTGCTTGCGGTAGGCCTTTTTAATGTCCTCAGCGCTCGCATTTTTAGCAACGCCCAGGAGTTCGTAACAATCAGCTTTCATACTTCACCACTTCAAATCCGGATAAGCAAACCCCCGCTTAAAGCGGGGGTGCCATTTATTATGCCACTGCTGTCTTAAGCCGTGCCGTTTTTCTTGTCATCTTTTACTTCGCTAAACTCAGCATCAACAACACCAGGTTCAGCTGAAGCTTCAGCGGTACCTTCAGGTGCTGCGCCTGAAGCAGCTGCGGCTTCTTGCTGGTTCTTATAGAGCTGTTCACCCAGCTTCATCGAGACTTGAGCAAGCGTTTCAGACTTAGCCTTGATCGCCGAAGCATCACCTGAATCCAAGACTGCCTTCAGATCTGAGATGGCTGATTCAATCGCCGACTTATCACCAGCTTGAACTTTATCACCTAGATCCTTGAGGGTCTTTTCTGTGGTGTGGATCATGCTGTCAGCTTGATTGCGAGCATCTACAGCTTCTCTACGCTTCTTATCTTCAGCCGCGTTGCTTTCAGCTTCTTTAATCATGCGCTGAATGTCAGCATCACTGAGGCCACCTGAGGATTGAATACGGATCTGCTGTTCCTTATTCGTCGCTTTATCCTTCGCTGTAACGCTCACAATGCCGTTGGCATCGATATCAAAAGTAACTTCGATTTGTGGTACGCCACGTGGAGCCGGAGGAATGCCAACCAGATCGAATTGACCGAGCATCTTGTTATCGGCAGCCATCTCACGTTCACCTTGGAAGACACGAATGGTCACAGCATTCTGACTGTCTTCAGCTGTTGAGAAAGGTTGGCTCTTCTTGGTCGGAATGGTTGTGTTGCGATCGATCATACGGGTAAACACGCCACCCAAAGTTTCGATGCCGAGTGAAAGTGGTGTAACGTCTAGCAGGAGAACGTCTTTGACTTCACCCTTTAAGACGCCGCCTTGAATAGCAGCACCAATAGCTACCACTTCATCGGGATTGACGCCGCGATGAGGCTCGCGTTCAAAGAACTGCTTAACAGTCTCGATAACTTTGGGCATGCGAGTCATGCCGCCAACCAAAATAACTTCATTGATATCAGCTGCCTTCAAGCCAGCATCTTTCAAAGCTTGGCGGCATGGCTCAACTGTCTTTTGCACCAGATCATCAACCAGCGCTTCAAGTTTAGCGCGGGTCATCTTAACGCTCAGATGCTTAGGTCCAGATTGATCAGCTGTGATGAAGGGAAGGTTCACTTCGGTTTGCATCGAAGATGACAATTCAATTTTAGCTTTCTCAGCAGCTTCTTTTAAGCGCTGCAAGGCTAAGCGGTCTTGGCGTAAATCAATGCCTTGTTCTTTTTTGAACTCATCAGCAAGGAAATCCATAATACGGGTGTCGAAATCTTCACCGCCCAAGAATGTATCACCATTGGTCGATTTGACTTCAAATACGCCATCACCAATTTCAAGAACGGAAACGTCGAATGTGCCGCCGCCCAAGTCATAGATGGCGACAGTGCCTGATTTCTTCTTTTCCAGACCATAAGCAAGCGCAGCAGCCGTCGGCTCATTGATAATGCGCAGAACTTCAAGACCAGCAATCTTGCCTGCGTCTTTTGTTGCTTGGCGTTGGCTGTCGTTGAAATAAGCAGGAACCGTGATAACGGCTTGGGTAACTTTTTCACCCAAATAAGCTTCTGCTGTTTCTTTCATCTTCATCAAAATGAAAGCTGAAACTTCTGAAGGGCTGTAAGCTTTACCGCCACCTTCAACCCAAGCATCGCCATTACTGTTTTTGACAATCTTGTAAGGCATGAGGTTCATATCTTTTTGAACCATAGGATCTTCAAAGCGACGACCGATCAAACGCTTGATTGCATAAAGCGTATTGGTTGGATTGGTCACCGCTTGACGCTTGGCGGCTTGACCGACAAGACGTTCATTGGAATTTGTGAAAGCAACGATTGATGGCGTTGTGTTGGCGCCCTCAGCATTAGGAATAACCTTCGTCTGCGAACCTTCCATAACGGAAACGCAGGAGTTGGTTGTGCCAAGGTCGATACCGATTACTTTTGCCATTGTACTTAGTCCTTTCTGACTGCTTTTTCTGATCTCTTGGGCCGGTAATGGGCCGCTATAGGGGTATATAGGAAGGGTTTTGACGGTTACAACGGGGTAACCAAGTTTTTTCTATCTATATAATCCTTTGTTTTCAACATATTAGCTCTATCTAATGTGCTTATTATTTGCAGATGTCAATTGTATAACGAGTACATATTAGGAAGCATTATTTGAGGCTTTTATGTCCAGTCATATTCTTAAATTCGCCCCTGCAATTGGTTTGGTTGTCTTTGCGGGCGCAGTCATTGAAATTACAAAAAGTCAAAAAGTAGCGACTGTTGAAAAAACTGCGACCATCGCCGTGTCAACACTCGCCAGTGATCTGAATGGACGCGATCCTGCACATATGAGTGCAACTGATTACACATTTTTGCGCACCGATGAAAGAGATGGGGTGACCTATTCAGTTTTTTATCGGAAGGCTGATCCCGAAAAATTACCACCTAAGGAAAAAGAAAATCCTTGTGTAGAAGTCTCGCTCCGCATTGATAATGTTGCGGCATCACCCTTCAGAACAAGGCTGTCGGATGTTGATAGAGCTGTGAATGCAAATAGAGCAGCGCATAATAAACTAGAATATTATTGTATTAGGTCTGATGGTTTTTACGGTCAGGTCGATTTTTATGCTCATCTCAAGCCAGGCACTTAAGCGGACTGATCAACATTTCCTTTTGTATTTTCAGAACCTTTTGAAACAGCAACCAGAGCTTCGCGTAAGAGACGATCATGGATCGCATATCCAGCCTGTAAAACTTGTACAATAGTGCCTGCGGGCTGATTAGGATCATCTACTTCCATCATGACACGATGGAAATTAGGGTCAAACATCTGACCCAAAGGCTCCATTTTTTTAATACCAAAGCGATCAAGAGCGCTTAGCAATTGACGCTCTGTTGCATCGATCCCAGCAATCAGATTTTTAAGAGCTTCGTCATTGGTTTCTTTTGGCGTGGCATCTAACGCGCGTCGGAAATTATCGGCGACATTCAGCATTTCTTTAGCGAAATTAGCGACAGCATATTTAGCAGTATCTTCGCGCTCTTTCTGGGCGCGGCGGCGCGTATTCTCTGCTTCGGCCAAAGCCCGCAGAACTTGATCTTTTAAATTAGCAATTTGCTCTTCAGCTGTTGGCTGAGCAGGGGTCTCAGGCGCCGCGTTGCTTTTGGAGGCTTCCTGGTCTTCGGTTTGGTGCTGAGGTTCGGTCATGAATTTGTCCTGAAATGAGGCTCTCTTCTAACTTTCCATCTTCAATGTTACAAGATGCGATGTAAGGTCTATATTGTCTTTATTCCTAGTGATTCAAGGCCAAATGTCTACATTTCCTCAAAAGGTTAATACTATAGGCGTTATTGTTGGACGCGATCAGGTTGGTGACGCCCTCATCAAGCTACCTTTTGTACGCGCTTTACGAAACGCATGGCCTGGCGCAGAGATCCACTGGATTACCAGTAATGGTCCTACCTCCTATTCCCATACATTGCGCGAGCCGACCAAAAAACTGATTGATGCCGTCCATGATCAGCCCACCTGGCTCGCTACGCTCGATAAACCACACCCTAATGTATCGCCCCCTCATTTTGATGTTTTAATCGATACGCGCAATCGCTGGCGTGAGGCGCTGCTGGCTAAAAATATTCCACACGGAATTTTCATATCACCTGCTTTGCGGTTTTTACTTTCCGAAAAAAGGCCAAAATTTCTTACACCGAAGCCACCGCACATTGTTGATCGTCTCTTGCAGATGGTTGAGTTGGTTGCTGGTTATCAACCACCTTCAACCGGATCCTTACCCGTATCCGAGACGCTTTTACAAATGGCGCGCCAAATTTTACCAGATGGCCCCACCTATGTTGGCCTTGCTCCTGGCGCTGGCTATGCGATCAAAATATGGCCACGTTATAAGTTTGAAAAGGTTGCAGGGCTTCAGGCCAGCAAAGGTCGTGTGCCCGTTTTTATTTTGGGTCCACAAGAGCACGCCGCCTTCGATGCTTTATCGGGCATGGTGCCATCCGCCAAATTCCCTCTGCAGGAATATAATGTTTGGGGTCATGGCCAATTAAGCATTGATCATACGCTTGCAATCTCAAAGCTTCTTCATGTTGGCGTTGCCAATGACAGCGGTGTTGGCCATATGTTGGCTGCTGTTGATTGTCCTTTGATTAGTCTCTTTGGTCCTACATCGCCTGTAAAATTGGCGCCACGGGTCAGTCGTAGCATGATTATCCAATCCCAGGCCTTTGGATCCAACCAAATGAAGGCTATAACCTGGGAGGCCGTCGATGCTGCTGTTGATAAGATGTTAGTCCCATGATTTTAAGTGAAGCCTGGCCCATCGCAGAAGTGATGATGATTAAAATAGTGCCACTTTATTTTATTATGCTGCTGGGTTTTCTTTTTGGCCGCGCACGCCCTGCATCGGCAGAACCTTTTTCTTTTCTGCAAGTTTATTTCATGGTGCCGCTAGTTACTTTGACAGGCATCGCTAATCTCGAATTTCAAAGCAGCTATCTTTTACTTCCCATTATTACCTATGTCGGATGTTGCGTGATCGCATTACTCGCTTTTGTTTTGGGCCGGCAAATTTGGACTGATAATACGCCTAACATTTTCTCTTATGCCTCTGGCTGCGCCAATGTTGGATATTACGGTATTCCGGTAGCTCTTGCTGTTTTTCCTGGCGATATTTTTGGCATCTTCATGATGTCGATGATTGGGTTCACCCTCTTTGAGGGATCGCTTGGCTATTATCTTGTTGCGCGCGGCCATTTCACAGTGCGCGATAGTTTGCGTCGTCTGGTTCGTCTTCCCATTATTTATGCCTTCGCTGCGGGTACATGCCTCAGCATTATGGGTCAACATATGCCGGATGCTTTAAAGGACATCACGCGGGATGTAAGAGGCTGTTACGTTATTTTAGGTGCACTGATGATTGGCTTTGGTCTTTCACGGCTCGAACATTTAAAATTTGAAGGTAAATTGATTGCGTTTGTTTTCTCTTTCAAATTCATTGCTTGGCCACTTCTAGCGCTTAGCTTGATCGCGATCGATAGGATTTGGACGCAACTTTACACGCCTGAAATTCACAAAATTTTGATCCTTCTGTCGGTTTGCCCTTTACCAGCCAATGCTATCGCTTTTGCGCTGCAACTTAATATTCAGGCTGATAAAGCAAGCACTTTGGTCTTCCTTTCTACGGTTTTTGCGCTGTTTTATATACCTTTGGTCATGGCTTTGTGGGGCTAAGCAGTCGCTAAACTCTTATTAAGAAAACAAGGGTTTAATGCTGCGGGGAGATCTTTTCTGTGACTGTTCCGCCAAACTATTTATGGGCTAAAAAATACCCGCCATCTGTTGATTGGTCGGCACCGCTACCCTCATACCCCCTCTATCAGATCCTTGATGACGGTGTGCGTGATTACCCAAATAATGTGCTGATCGATTTTCTCGGCAAAACATACAGCTATGCTGACGTTGCCAACCTCGTTACTCGAGCTGCCAAGGGTCTACAAAATCTTGGAGTTTCTAAAGGCGATCGCGTTGGTTTGTTTTTACCGAACTCGCCTTATTATGTGGTGATGTATTATGCCGCGCTGAAAATCGGCGCCACGGTTGTCAATTTTAATCCTCTTTATGTCGAGCGTGAAGTCGAACATCAGATCAATGATGCGGGCTGCACAGTTATGGCAACTATTGATGTACCAACTTGCTACGACAAACTTCAAAAACTGATGGGTAAGACATGTTTAAAGAAGATTATTGTGGGACGCATGGTGGATATTCTGCCAAAACCGCTTTCTCTTCTCTACCCTCTCATAAAACGACGCGATATTTCAGTCGTCACATATGGTGATGTGGCAATTGCTTTCAGCACATTGATTAATAATGACGGTACTTTCGCGCCTGTCGCGATTGATCCCAAGCATGACGTTGCTGTTCTTCAATATACTGGCGGTACGACAGGCACACCAAAAGGCGCAATGCTAACCCATGCTAATTTGGTGGCGAATGTTATCCAATCACGCATGCTGTTTCCCAAAGTCGAATGGGGCAAAGAGCGCATGCTGGGTGTTTTGCCTTTCTTCCACGTCTTTGCCATGACGGCGATCATGAATTTTGCCATCGCTATTGGCGGATCCATTATCATGCTGCCGCGCTTTGATTTGGTGCAGGTCGTTAAAACAATACATAAAAAACGTCCGACGCTCTTCCCGGCGGTACCCACAATTTACACAGCCATCAATCATTATACGAAACTGGCTAAATATAATTTGCGCTCCATCAAATATTGCATTTCAGGCGGTGCGCCGCTCCCGGTTGAAGTGAAGCGTGATTTTGAAAGATTGACGGGTTGCATTCTTGTTGAAGGTTATGGGCTTTCAGAAACATCCCCTGTGACACATTGCAATCCTGTTGAAGGTGAGAATAAGGCTGGATCCATTGGCCTTCCTGCACCTGGCACGATCGTTGAAATTGTAAGTCTTGAGGACGGAAAAACGCTTATGCCGCAAGGTGAGCGCGGTGAAATTTGTATTCGGGGACCACAGGTCATGGCGGGGTATTGGAATCAACCACAAGAAACCGCCAATGTTATGGAGCAAACCGCAGATGGACCGCGTCTGCATACAGGAGATGTGGGTTATCTCGATATTGATGGCTACACATTCATTGTAGATCGCATCAAAGATATGATTGCGGCAGGTGGTTTCAAGGTCTATCCGCGCAATGTTGAAGAAGCCATTTATCTTCATCAAGCTGTAGAAGAATGTATCGTAGCCGGCGTACCGGACGAATATCGCGGCCAAACCGTAAAAGCTTTTATCAAATTGCGAGCAGGGCAGTCGGTATCGGCTGATGAGCTCAAAGCTTTCTTAAAAGATAAATTATCACCGATCGAAATGCCCAAGCGTATTGAGTTTCGTGATTCCCTACCAAAAACTTTAATTGGTAAGCTTTCACGTAAAATGATTTTGGAAGAAGAGGCCAATAAAAAATCCTAAGCAGGGCCTGATAGATTTAACAATCGCTTCATCCAATTGCCGCTATCCCCCGCTTTTTTATGAACATCGTCCCATGCTAATTGTGTTAGTCGTGTTTGCCACCAGAAACCAAGATGATAAGGCGCTGGTAATTTATCTGGCATCACAAGTGGTGGCTTGAGCCGTTTGATGCCAAATTGCGCAAGTAATTCACGATCAGCCTTTAAAAGATGATCTGTTGTTCCTGCTTTATTGATGCGTGAGATGAGTAGGCGAACGCGTGCCATATCTTCTTCATACCTATCAAGTTTATGAAGATAGCCGCTTAAGCGATGTTGGTTTTTGTCTAACCAGCGATCAATAGCTGGACTGGCCCGACCTTCCTCAAGATTTGTAACTATTTCTTTGCCAGCATGATGAAAAGCTTCCGAGATAGAATCGGCAACCTGAAGATAGCGGATGACAAAAGCGCCTCCTATCACCAAGCCCATGGGGGGATTAACGAGAGTAGTTGCTGCTAAAAAAGGTAGAGCAGTAATAAAACTAGAAATGACGCCCTTCATGCCTTGTTGTTCGATAATTGTTAGGGCTTCAGATTTGACGATTTTGGGCAGAAAGCGCCGACAAAACTCTGCCTTAATATCATCATCAAGACTATTGCGGCGCTCAACTTCGGACGTGTCTAAAGCCGGTGTTGGCTGAAAAAGGTTACGCCAACTGTTTGGTAAAAAATCTAATGCCGAAATTGGCATGACAATACCCATTTAAAAAACGTGAGCGTTACTTAATTTTTTAATTACCAGAAGGCTGAGCGTGTTTTGCTAGCTCAACTTGTGCTCGCAAATCAATCTCATCCAAAATTTCAGCTAAACGTGGATCCGTAACTTGAGCACGACGCGCGCTGATAATGCGTGAGAGTTGCATGAGTTTTTCGCGAGAAATCGCACCTGTTAAGAGCTCAATGCGCAAATCATCTAGCCGATCAAGAATATCTTGGGCACGTAATTTGCCTTTTGAGGCATGCGCAAGGGCATCATCAACTTCTTGAACGCCAAGAATACCTGAGACAGCGCCAGTACCTGCGACGCCATGAATGGCATCCGCATCGCTGGTTTCATCCAGATGTTTGGCAAAGCTTGTGCCGCTAGCGCCCGCTGTTTTAGTTGTTTTCTTGACGGGTTGGGCTGAGCGGACTGAGCCTATGGGGCCTGGGCCTTCAATTTTGTTGATCACGCGTTTTTCCCTGTCTTGCGAGGCTTATCGGCAATTTCTGCCCCGTAACCTGGCCATTCTAGCCATAAACCTAGCCGAAAGGCATCTGAAAAAAACTAACAGATTCAAATCCTTGAATA
>JBASWO010000019.1:0-12226 GCA_049276515.1 Alphaproteobacteria bacterium | reverse complement strand
TCTTTTGGCAATGCTGGCATAATTGGTAACAGCTATTTTTTGCCGTTTCGTTTTCCGCCTCTCAATAAAATTCTAAATATTCTTTTTGATCAAGATACAGCCGCCCGCATTCACTACAGCAGTATCCCCGCCTATTTGCCCTGGCTATTACGTTTTTATCTGCGCTCACAAGAAAAGGGTCAACTTGAAACCAGCCGAGCGATCTGGCCTTTGGTAAGCCCTGCTCTCAATGAACATATGGAATTGATGAAAGGCACCGATGTTGAGAAACATCTGCATAAAACTGGTCGTGTTGCACTTTATCGCCGCGAAGAAAGTTTTTTAGCGGATGCCTTTGATCGCAAAGTCGCAGACACACTGAATGTGCCTTATGAGATTTTCTCATGTGATGATTTTCGTGACATTGAGCCCGATCTCAACCCTGTTTTTAAAAAGGCCGTGCGTTGGCCAACAAGTCCGCGCGTCGATAATCCTGGATATATGGTGGATGCTTATGCCAAGACATTTGTCGATCAGGGCGGCACATTTCTTAAAATCGATGTCAGAAAGCTTGTTCCAAAAGACGCTTTTTGGAGATTGGAGACGCTGGGCAGCACGGTTGAAGCAAAAGAGATTGTTGTTTGCACCGGCCCTTGGGCGAATGAGATTGTACGCGCTCTTGGTTATCATTTTCCCATGGCCCTCAAGCGCGGCTATCACCAACATTTTCATGCTGAAGGTAATAGAAAACTGTCTCACGCTCTTTTTGATGCGGATGGAGGCTTTGGTCTTGTGCCTATGGAAAGTGGTTATCGTCTTTGCACAGGTGCCGAATTTGCTGAAATGGATGCGCCGCCCACACCTCTTCAAATCACGCGAGCTCTGCCAGCTGCCAAGGCGCTTTTCCCACTCGGCCCCGCTATTGAGCCCATGCCATGGTGTGGCAACCGTCCCTGCTTTACAGACTCGCTTCCTGTCATTGGCCCCGCCCCCAAACATAAGGGCTTATGGTTCAATTTCGGTCACGGACATGTTGGCCTTACAATAGGTCCGGCCTCAGGCAGACTTGCCGCTGAAATGCTTGATGGATCAGATACTTTCTGTGATCCTGCCCCCTATCGCGCGGATCGTTTTAGCTGCTAGAAATACCTTATGATCACTTTTCCCAATATGCAGGGTCAAAAATACGCCGTTATGGGTCTCGGTAAATCGGGGCTGGCAACGGCCGCCACGCTGCGGGCGAGTAAAGCCGAAGTCATTGTTTGGGATGATAATAATAAGGCCCGAAATGAAGCAGAAAAAGCTGGCTATAAAATTGTAGATCCCACGCAAATCGATCTCAAAGGATATAAGGCTTTGGTTTTAGCGCCGGGCATTCCGCTTACACATCCCAAGCCTCATCCTGTAGTTGAACATTGCAAGGCCGCCAAAGTTCCTGTGATTGGTGATGTTGAACTTTTATTCCGTGCCTGTCCCAACGCTACCTATATAGGTATCACTGGCACCAACGGAAAATCGACAACCACAGCTCTGATTGGCCACATCTTAAAGCAAGCACAGCGCAAAGTTCAGGTAGGCGGTAATCTTGGCACTCCTGTTCTTGCGCTTTCGCCTCTTGGTGGTGATGGCGTCTATGTTTTGGAACTCTCGTCTTATCAATTGTCTTTGATCGAACAAAATCTGATCCGCGTTGCTGTGTTTTTAAACATCACACCTGATCATATCGATCGGCATGGTGATTTGATGGGCTATATAGCGGCCAAGAAACGCATCATCAGCCAAAACAATCCTCAAACACTGGTCCTTGGCACAGATGAGACTGAGACACGTGATATTCTGCAGCAGATTAAAAATAAGCGTCATTTAACCATCGAAGAGATCTCCATAGATCATACGGTTAAAAGCGGCGTTGAATTGGCTGGCAGCATCATGGTTGCCCACCGTTTAACCGGATCCAAAAATATTGTTGATCTGAATAGTCTTCCCACTTTGCCCGGCAAACATAATTGGCAAAATGCTTGTGCAGCCTTTGCAGCTTGCAGAGCTATTGGCTTGATGTTTGATCAGATCGTAAAAGGTTTGCAGACATTTCCGGGTCTTGCCCATCGCCAGCAATTGATTGCTGAGATTAAGGGCGTAAAATTTATCAATGACAGCAAAGCAACCAATGCGGATGCAGCAAGCAAGGCCCTTGCTTGCTATAATAATATGTATTGGATCCTAGGCGGCAAACCCAAAGAAGGTGGCCTCAAAGGTCTGGAGAGTTTTGTAAAGCGTATTAGCCACGCATTTTTAATTGGTGATGCCAGCGATGAATTCGCAAGTTGGTGTGAAAAAAATAAACTTGATTACACCAAATGCGGCACGCTTAATGTCGCCGTAAAAAAAGCTGCTGATCTCGCTTTTAAAGATAAAAAGAAAGACGCCGTTGTTCTCTTATCCCCTGCTTGCGCTTCTTTCGATCAATTTAATAATTTTGAGGAACGCGGACAGAAATTTGTCGACTGCGTTCAACAACTTGACCCTTCTGCGAAAGTTAAAGCCGCATCATGAGAGCTCTTGCCCGTTCTGACCGCTCTATTTTGGGTCGCTGGTGGTGGACCATCGACCGTTGGACGTTAGGTGCTCTGCTCGTCATCATGGGTTTTGGTATTTTGCTTATTCAAGCCGCAACCCCAGCGATTGCGATCAAGCACGGGCTTGATAATTTTTATTTTATTCAACGCCATTTGATCATGCTGGTACCAGCCATTGGCATGATCCTTGGCATATCGCTCATGACACCCCGCACAGTGCGCTGGTTATCTGTCATTTTGATGTGCATTTTCTTGCCCCTACTTATTCTAACGCCTTTTGTTGGCCTTGAAATTAAGGGCGCTACGCGCTGGCTTCATTTGCCGGGCCTTTCTATTCAGCCATCCGAGTTTGTGAAGCCTCTCTTTGCCATTATCGCTGCCTGGCTCTTTGCACGGCAGTGTGAGCGCAAGGGTTTTCCAGCTCTCAGCGTCAATATTCTTCTCTATGTCGTTATCCTTGTGTTTCTGGTTATGCAGCCCGATATCGGCATGAGCTTTTTACTGACGGCAATCTGGTTCGGACAATTTTTCTTGGCTGGTTTGCCGCTTATTTTTCTCGGTATCTTTTTTGCCGCTGGCATTATTGGATTATTAGCCGCTTATTATACCCTGCCTCACTTCACATCGCGTATGGATCGCTTCTTAAGCCATAATGGTGATACCTATCAGGTTGATAGAGCCATGGATGCTTTTGTGAATGGTGGTTTCTTTGGCACAGGCCCTGGTGAAGGCACTGTCAAAATGTCGATCCCTGATGCTCATGCCGATTTCGTCTTTGCCGTTGCTGGCGAAGAGTTAGGTCTCATCTGGTGTCTTTTGATTGTCGCCATGTTTGCGTTTGTTGTCTTGCGCGGCTTCTCAAGGCTTAAGCAAGAAAACAACCTATTTATAGTGCTTGCAGTAAGTGGGCTTTTGATTGAGTTCGGCCTACAAGCTGTCATCAATATGGCCTCAACTCTACATTTGATGCCCGCCAAAGGAATGACACTTCCCTTTATCTCTTATGGCGGCTCATCTCTTTGGGCGCTTGCTATCGCTATGGGCATGCTGCTTGCGCTTACGCGCAAACGTTTTGGATTTAACGATCAGCTTTAAATAGCTTCTTTAGCTGCCAGTGCCGGCTGGAGCTGGCCGAAGCCCAACCATTCGAGGACCAGCCATTGGTCTAATGCAGTTCTGATCAACTGCTTCACCCAAAATACCAGCCTGTCTCAGACCATTATTCCTCAGCTCATAAGAGGTGGTAATGGGATCAAGACGCATGCTGGTTTCATAACCACTATAAGCCATAATATTGACTTCTCGGCCATCAGGTGACTTACCTGTGACGCTAATAGTTAGCTTGCCGTCAGCTACTTTGAGTGCGGAATAGCCATTCGCGACAAATTGGTTTTTGATACAGCTTGCAAGATTAGGATTTAAGGGAGGTAGTTTTGGCTGAGCATTAATAAGGAGTGTAATAGCACCCCCAGCTACCGCTAGACCGCCTGGAACACCAACCGCTACTACCACCGAGAGCGCTTGTCGCGGGGATAAGTTTTCTAAAAACTTTCTCATAAAATACCCTTTTACTCTAATATTTACAGGCTTTATTAGCTTACATGCGGGCTAAGGCCATGCAATAAGAAATTGCAGAATCATTTGGTTAATTTGAAGCTATTCGTTAATGCTCAAAGATAGTTTAGACTTAGGATCTGATATGACAGAACCATCAGCACTTATCGTTTTAGCCGCCGGCGGAACAGGCGGTCATGTGTTTCCTGCCGAAGCTTTGGCACGTGAATTATTGGGCCGCGGTTTACGTGTGGTTTTGATGACCGATCAGCGTGGCGGCAAATTTAGCGATGATCTTGGCATTCCTGTTTACCGCACGCGCGCGAGCAGTCTCGGCAAAGGTTTGTTTGGCAAAGCCCGTAGCATTCTTGAAATGGGTATTGGCGTTATGCAGGCGCGTCGTCGCATTCGCAAACTTCATCCTGCCGCTGTTGTTGGTTTTGGTGGCTATCCATCTGTGCCTACGCTCTATGCTGCTGCGCAGATGGGCATCCCTATTTTATTGCATGAACAAAATGCCGTTCTCGGTAGAGCTAATCGCGCGATGATGAATAAGGCTAAAACAGTCGCGACATCTTTTCCGCATGTTGCAGGTCTTAAGAACGGATCAAACATACGTTTGGTGCAAACAGGTAATCCCGTACGCCCGATGTTTGCCTCATTAAGAGCAACACCCTATGCGCCGATCACAGATGATGGGCCTATGCGTATTCTCGTTTTAGGCGGCAGTCTTGGTGCAAGAGTATTTAGCCAAGTTGTTCCTCAAGCTTTGCAATTGATGCCTGAGCATTTACGTCGCCGTGTTCTGATTGCCCAGCAATGCCGCAAAGATGATATAGAAAATGCACGTGCTGCGTTTGCGGGTGCTGGTATTGAGGCTGAGCTTTCTACATTCTTTAAAGATGTGCCTGAACGTATGGTTCAATCGCATCTTGTTATTTGCCGCTCAGGTGGATCAACCATCGCTGAATTGACTGCGATCGGACGTCCTTCAATTTTAGTACCCTTCCCTCATGGCCATGCTGGTGAGCAAACAGCGAATGCTGAAGCTGTCGCCGAAGCTGGTGGTGCTTGGCTTATCCCTGAGCAAGCCTTTACCCCAGAAGCTTTAGCGATGCGTCTCGAATCCTTGATGGCACTTCCGAGCACCCTCACAAAAACAGCATCTGCGGCGCGCGCTTGGGGTACTGTGAATGCGGCTGATAATTTAGCTGACTGTGTTTGCGAAGTTGTTGGTCTTGCAGGCCCTAAAGCACGCCGCTATGGCCTTCCCTTCACATTTGAAAATGGCGAGATCATCGCCGGAACCTTAGCCCGCCGAGAAAACGCCGCATGAATTGGTCACGTTCAAACCCTAGCCATTTCAGCCCGCTTTCTGTTGGCCTCCTTCATTTTGTAGGTATTGGCGGCATCGGCATGAGCGGCATTGCCGAGATTTTACATAATCTTGGTTATAAAGTTCAGGGTAGTGATTTATCAGATAACGCCAATGTTCTGCGCCTTCGCAGTAAAGGTATTAAAATCCTGATCGGTCATGCCGCTGAGAATTTAGGTGATGCAAGCGTCGTGGTAATTTCTTCAGCCGTTAAAGCGGATAACCCTGAAGTTGCAGCCGCACGTGAAAAATCCCTCCCCATCGTACGTAGAGCCGAAATGCTCGGCGAGCTGATGCGTCTTAAATGGTCAGTTGCAGTCGGCGGCACACATGGCAAGACAACAACCACATCTATTATCGCTACACTCTTTGATACAGCCAATCTCGATCCCACCGTTATCAATGGTGGCATCATCAATGCTTACGGCACCAATGCACGTTTAGGTGCTGGTGAGTGGATGGTTGTTGAATCGGACGAATCCGATGGCAGTTTTACAAAATTGCCCGCGACAATTGCGGTCGTCACCAATATCGATCCTGAACATATGGATCACTATCATGATTTTGAGGCTGTCAAACGTGCTTATGATACGTTTGTACAGAACATTCCTTTTTATGGCTTTGCCGTTCTTTGCGTCGACCATCCTGAAGTGCAAGCCATGATTGCACGCATCAGCGACCGTAAAATCATTACCTATGGCTTCTCACCGCAGGCTGATGTGAGAGCGATCAATGTGGAAGCTAAAATGGACGGCACGCGCTTTGATGTTGTGATTGCGGATCGTAAGAACGATACATCACGCACTATTGATGGCTTCTTCCTCTCAGCCATCGGTCAGCATAATGTGCAGAACTGCTTATCAGCGATTGCGGTTGGCCATCAATTAGGCTTTACGGATCACGTGCTCCGCACAGCTATGAGTAAGTTTGAAGGCGTGAAGCGCCGCTTTACACGAACAGGCCTTGTCAATGGCGTGACGATTGTCGATGATTATGGCCATCATCCTGTAGAAATTTTAGCGACCCTAAAAGCAGCGCAACAAGCCAAGGGCGAAAAAGGCAAGATCATTGCCGTGATGCAGCCGCATCGCTACTCGCGTCTTTCCACTTTATTTGCTGATTTCTGCAAATGTTTTAATGACGCCGATATTGTGATTGTCTCAGATGTTTATCCTGCAGGCGAGCAACCGATTGAAGGCATTCACCGTGATGCCTTAGTTGAAGGCTTGCGTGCCCATGGTCATCGTAATGCGCAGGCCCTCAGTGATCCTAAAAATTTAGCCGAGATGATATCATCGCTTGCAACGGCTGATGATTATGTTGTCTGCCTTGGCGCTGGATCGATCAGCTCATGGGCTTATGCCTTACCAGGTGAATTAGAAGCCTTAGCCAGTCAAAGCGCCAAACGCGCACGGGGATAAGGCGTGGTTGCTAGTCCACATGATCGTGTGTCAAAGATCACTGGCCTGCGCGCCGATGATTTTTCAAATGAAGGTCTCCTTGAGCGGCTACCCAAGGTACGCGGTAAACTAACTCCCAATGAGCCACTTTCTGAGCAAACATGGTTTCGTGTCGGCGGTCCGGCCGAGGTTCTTTTCAAGCCTATGGATGAAGAGGATCTTGCTCATTTTCTGAGCAACTGCCCGAAAGACATTCCCATTACTGTGATAGGCGTAGCATCGAACCTTTTGATCCGTGATGGCGGTATCCCTGGCGTTGTCATTAAATTGGGACCTAAATTTTCCACAATCAAAGTTGAGGGCGCCACCATCACAGCAGGCGCTGGGGCTATTGATTTAAACGTTGCGCGTGCTGCGCAATCTTCTGGCATCACGGGTTTAGAATTTCTCTGCGGCATTCCTGGAACAGTTGGCGGCGGCCTTCGTATGAATGCGGGCGCTTATGGCAAAGAATTTAAAGATATTGTTGAAGAAACCAGAGTTATTGAGAGGGATGGCACCATCCGCACTATCTATCATGATCAGATCGGCTTTGCTTACCGCCATACGGATATATCTCCTGATACAATCTTTTTATCGGCAGTTATTCAGGGTGAAGAAGGTGATCCCAAAGCCATTTTAGAAAAAATGCAGGATATCCAAAAAGCACGCTCGGCGACCCAACCCATCCGTGAAAAAACAGGCGGCTCAACCTTTGCTAATCCTGAACAGGACGAGCAAAAACGTAAATCTTGGCAGCTGATTGAGGGCGCGGGATGTCGTGGCCTTAAAATGGGTCGCGCCAAAGTCTCTGATAAACATTGCAACTTCTTGATCAATACCGGTCATGCGACAGCTGCTGAAATTGAAAAATTAGGCGAAGAGGTCCGTAAACGTGTGAAAGACCGTTTTGGTATTGAGCTGCGTTGGGAGATCAAACGGATTGGCCTTACACTGGAAGAACGTGGGTTGCGTGATAACGCTTAAGATGCCCGCACTATCATCATAATCGTGCAAGGCACGTCCCATTTTTTAGGAACGTCACAACGCTTAACGGCAGGATCAAGAAGAGAGTGCGGGATCCAAGCAGCGCCCTCACCTCGCTTAACGAGAGCCAGCAGAACTTCAACGGATGAGCTTTCAGAAAGAATGTCGCCTTCATGTGTAATGCTGAGTTGCTCCATATGAGTTGCTATGCGCTGACCAAAAACGGTGCCAGGCGCATGCATCAAAAGAGATCCTTGCAGCACATTACCTTTAGCGCGCAGATTTTGAGAGGCACGCGTTGCTTCGATAAGAATTAAGTTATCTTCGGCTATTTTTTCATATATCAATTGCGGATCCTTAGCTTCATCTCCAAACCAGGGTAGGAAAATGCGGTCTGCGCGTTTTTGGCGAAGCGC
Source organism: Alphaproteobacteria bacterium (assembly GCA_049276515.1). Classification (GTDB taxonomy): domain Bacteria; phylum Pseudomonadota; class Alphaproteobacteria; order UBA9219; family UBA9219; genus JAATFY01. The sequence goes on along the minus strand of JBASWO010000019.1, from coordinate 3,900 downwards.
ATCCATACATCCCGCGGTTGAAGAGGTGAGAATAGAAGCGTGGAGCGTTTCTGTGTTTTTAAGCCATTGAGGGATGATGCCAACGGCCACAGCCGTTGTTGCGTAAAGACGCGCCGCTTTATCGTAATAGCTTTTGGAGGACATCGTAATGCGGCGCGCATCCAAAATATCTTCCCGCATACGCTGCGCACGATGCATGAAGTCTTTTCCACTTGATGTCAGTTGAATAGGTCGTGTTTCGCGATCAAAGAGGGGCGAGCCAAGCCATTCCTCTAAGAGATGAATGCGCCGACTAAAAGCGGGCTGCGTTGTACTCCGCTGCAAAGCCGCTTGCGTAAAGTTCTGCGTCCTTGCAAGGGCTAGAAAATCTTCAATCCAGGCCAATTCCATTATGCAAATTTAGCATAATATGATACGATAATTCAATTGGAATTAGGAATTATATAGATATATTATGAATTTATTGAATAAATAAAGGATCCCCGATGACCCCCAAAAAGCAGCAACATGTCGCCGTCCTGATGGGTGGTTGGTCCAATGAGCGCGAGGTTTCTCTCGTCAGCGGCCAAGCCGTTTGTAAGGCATTGGAGGAATTAGGTCATAAAGTTACAGCGATTGATGTGCAAAAAGATCTGCAAAGCATCATTCAGCCTCTCACAGGCCCCCACCGACCCGATGTTGTTTTCAATGCGCTGCATGGCAGAGGTGGTGAGGATGGCGTTATCCAAGGCGTTCTCGATATTATTGGCATTCCTTATACGCATTCCGGCGTTACATGCTCAGCCCTTGCCATGGATAAGCCCCTCACCAAAATGACGGTGAGCCAATACGGTATTCGTTGCCCTGAAGGTAAAATGGTAACGCGCGAGGAATTACAAAAAAATGGCTATCCGATTGCGCCACCTTTTGTCATCAAGCCGCCCAATGAAGGATCAAGCGTAGGCGTACGTATTGTCCAACAAGGCGATAATCTTGATTTTGTTGAAAGCGATTGGAACTATGGCCCCGAGGTCTTGGTTGAGAAATTTATCCCAGGACATGAACTGACCGTTGCTCTTCTTGGCGATAAAGGTGAAGCCCGGGCTTTAGCCGTTACAGAGTTACGACCCCGGAATGAGTTTTATGATTATAAGGCGAAATATACAGATGGGGTCACCGATCACTTACTTCCGGCCCCCATACCTTCTGATGTCTATGATGCCTGCATGCGGATGGCCGAAACCTCATATCGCGCACTCAATTGCCAAGGTGCGGCCCGCATTGATATTCGCTGGGACGACACCAAACCCGGCACCACAGGTCTCTACTTCCTTGAATTAAACACCCAGCCTGGCCTAACCCCACTTTCTTTAGTGCCAGAACAGGCGGCATATCTTAATATGCCCTTCAAGGAACTTATTAGCTGGATGTTGGAACACCCTACTCGCCCTGAATGAGACGTCGTCGAACTCACATGCCGTTACGCGGAAGCGTAACGCAACAAACGCCATCCGTGCGCATGCGCGCGCGCGAAACCTCGCGCGCCGGTATTTTGCTGCGTCTTATGGCGCTTGCAGCAAGCATTGCTCTTATTATTGGTATTCCCTTTTGGCTTTGGCATATCGGCTGGGTTCAAAAGCAAGGTGAACACCTCACTGATGCTGGCTTACATGCGACGCAAAAAGCGCAGTTCGCTGTTAAAGACATTGTTGTGCAAGGACGCCAGCAAGTCAGTCGCGACAGTCTCTCATCGGCCCTTGGCACCATTGCAGGCGCCCCTATTTTTAGCTTCGATGTTGATGCCGCTCAAGCGCGTGTTGCCAAATTACCTTGGGTCTCTGCTGTCACTATAGAACGTCGTTTGCCTGATACGATTTTGGTTCGCCTTAAAGAGCATACGCCTCTGGCTCGCTGGCAGCGCGATGGCAAAATTATCGTGATTGATACAGAAGGATCCGAATTACCTGAAGCGAAGCTTGAGCAATTTTCGCAATTACCTCTCGTTGTTGGATCCGATGCAGCGGGACAAGCCAAGGGCCTTATGGATATGTTGAAAAACTATCCTCAAATCATCAATAAAATGACGGCTGCTGTTCGGGTTGGTGAGCGGCGCTGGGATCTTCATCTCACACCGAAAGTTGTCGCGCGTTTGCCTGAAATGGGCGCAGAGCGTGCACTTGATCAATTATCCGATCTTATTACAGATCAAAAAATTCTCGAACGCGACATCATTGCAATTGATTTGCGCAATCTTCCCAAAATTGTTGTAGAACCACGCAGCACAACACCTGTGAACACCGAAGGAACGCGCTTATGAGCCGCCTTACGCAATGGCTGTTTGATAAACCCCACGTCAAACAGGGCGAAGTTTTTGCGGCTCTTGATATTGGCTCGAGTAAAATTGCCTGCTTTATCGCACGCGCTGAAGGTGATGGACCGCCGCGCGTCATCGGCATCGGCCATCAAGTTGCTGAAGGCATGAAAAATGGCAGCGTCGCCAATATGGAAGCTTTGCAACATGCGATTAGCTCCGCCGTTGCAACAGCCGAGCAAATGGCGGGGGAGATGCTTGAACGCGTCATCGTCAATGTCTCAGGTCCGCAGCTTTTATCGCAGACCGTCAATATTGAATTACCAATTAATGGCCGTGAAGTCACTGAAAGTGATCTGCAGCGTATCAATGCGCAGGGCCAAACAATGGTGCCTGAAGATGCGCAAGGCCATCCTTTAGAACTTATCCATACTATTCCCGTCACCTATTCGCTTGATCATCAAAAAGGCATTCGTGATCCGATCGGTATGACAGGAAGTATGCTGTCGGCTCAATTGCATTTAGTCTCAGCTGCCTTTGGTCCCGTCCGCACGCTTGTAACAGCCATCGCACGCTGCCACCTTGATGTTGAGAAGATTGTAGCCGCTCCTTATGCGAGCGGTCTTGCTTGTCTTGTTGAAGATGAGATGGATCTTGGCACGCTTGTGATTGATATGGGCGCTGGCACGACAAGTTTTTCTGTCTTCTTTGATGGTAGCGTTGTTTATACCGATGGCATTCCTGTTGGCGGTGCTCACGTCACAAACGATATCGCACGGGGCCTTACAACATCCCTCTCCCACGCTGAACGTCTTAAGACGCTTTATGGGAATGCCGTACCTAGTGCGATGGACGAGCGCGAAATTATTGATGTACCGCAGGTCGGTGAAGAAGCACCTGAGCATTCCAATCATGTCTCAAAAGGCCAATTGATCCGTATTATTCAGCCGCGCCTCGAAGAAATCTTTGAAATGGTACGTCAACGTATGGACCGTAGTGGCTTTAATGAAATGGCAGGACGCCGCGTTGTTTTAACAGGTGGCGCAAGCCAAATGCCGGGCGTGCGTGAATTAGCGCAGCGTGTTTTGGACAGACAAATTCGCTTGGGCCGCCCTTTACGTGTTGCACGTCCCCTTATGTCGAATGGTAAGGCCGGTCCTTCTTTCACAGGTCTTGCAGAAGCGACATCGGGCCCTGCTTTTGCGACAACAGCTGGGCTTTTGGTCGTTGCCATGCAACCTGAGCTTGCTGCATCCAATCCTTTTAGTGAATTTGTAAGCGGCGTTAGCAAATTGAGCCGTATCGGCCAGTGGCTTAAACAGAATATGTAAAGCTGAGCGGCTTTTTCATTCGCGTTTCACTTAATACTTCCGCTCCCGCCTCTAACCCCCTGCAAAGATTCTGATTTCCAAAAATCTATTTTCTTCAACCAGTCGTTTCATCTACTGATTCCAGCGTTCGTCAAGCGTAACCATCTGAAATTTATTGATTCTTATCGCTGGTTTATCTTGCACGAATCAAGCGGAAGGATTCATATTGCGGAATCATTTTTCACAAGCATTTCGCTTAACTTGCCTTACGGAGAACATCATGATCAATTTGTCGATGGC
>JBASWO010000018.1:0-4036 GCA_049276515.1 Alphaproteobacteria bacterium | reverse complement strand
CCCGTAAACCACCTCGAAATGCACCTAAGCCGAAAAGTGGCAAACATTTTTCACGCCGCTCGATACAAAAGTCGCATCGTAAGGACGAAAAGCCTGCGCGTGAAGAGCGTCAGGGTCCGCAGCGCATTGTTGGTGTGCTGAGTAAGGCATCAAATGGTTGGCGCTTGCAATCCACTAACCGACGTGAGCGCGGCGAATATATTTTACATGCTAAGACGCGCTTTGATTTGCGCGAAGGCGACCTCGCAGTTGCAGAAACCACTACCAACAAACATCGCTTTGGTCCGCGCGAGGCAAAACTCATTGAAGTGTTGGGTGATGCTAACGCGGCAGGCGCTGTGAGCTTAATTGCTATTGCGACGCATAATATTCCTGATGAATTTGCAAAGGCTGCTGTCGAAGAAGCAGAAAAGGCTAAACCGGTTACATTAGGTAAGCGTACAGATTTAAGAGATATTCCACTCGTTACCATTGATGGTGCCGATGCACGTGATTTTGATGACGCAGTCTTTGCGGAGTCCCATAAAGATGGCTGGCATTTAATCGTCGCCATTGCAGATGTCGCTCATTACGTAAGACCAGGCAGTGCACTCGATGAAACGGCTTATGAGCGTGGTAACTCAACCTATTTTCCGGACCGCGTGGTCCCAATGCTGCCTGAGGCATTGAGTAATGAATTATGCTCACTGAAACCTAATGTTGAGCGCGCTTGTATGGCTGTGCATCTCTATTTGGACAAAGAGGGCGAGCTCACCAGTTGGGAATTTGTCCGTGGTCTGATGCGCTCCAAGGCACGCCTTACTTATGAGCAGGTTCAAGCCGCATTCGATGGTAACCCTGATCAATTAACAGCACCCTTGCTGGACCCTGTTATTAAGCCACTTTATGCGGCTTTCCGTTGTTTGCTTTCAGCACGCCTTAAGCGTGGAACGCTTGAGCTTGATTTGCCTGAACGTAAAGTTGAAATCAGAGATGGAAAAGTTGGAGCCATCAAAGTACGTGAGCGGTTTGATAGTCATAAATTAATCGAAGAATTTATGATTACAGCCAATGTTGCAGCTGCCGCGCAATTAGAAGGTAAGGGTGGTGTTTGTCTTTATCGTATTCACGACAAACCCAGTGAGATGAAATTAGAAGGCTTGCGCGATTTCCTTGATAGCTTGGGCATTAGTTTAGTGCCTAAGAAACAATTGCACCCACGGTTTCTAACACAGATTTTAGAAAACAGCGCGGGCACACCGCATGCGCAAGTTGTGAATGAAGTCATGCTGCGCAGTCAAGCACAGGCAGTCTATAGTCCTGAGAATATCGGCCATTTTGGTTTAGCTCTGGCTAAATACGCTCACTTCACATCACCTATTCGTCGCTATGCCGATCTTGTTGTGCATCGTGGCCTTATTCGTGCCTGCAAATTAGGCGATGACGGCATTACGGAAAAAGAAATCGAAGAGTTGGAAGATATTGCTGAGCATATCTCAACAACTGAACGTCGCTCAGCTGCGGCTGAACGTGATGCAACAGATCGTTTCATCACACTCTTTATGATGGATAGGGTGGGGGCTACATTCCCAGCCCGTATTAGCGGTGTTGCACGCTTTGGTCTTTTTGCACGACTTGATGAAACAGGGGCTGATGGCATCATCCCGATGAACTCATTGCCGAATGACTATTATTTCCATGATGAGAAACGGCAAGCTTTGGTAGGACGTCGCACCAAGCGCGTTTATCAATTAGCCCAGCCGATTGCTGTAAGGTTAGAGGTAGCTGACCGTTTAACGGGCAGTATGTCTTTCACCATTGTTGAGCCTGGTGAAGAAAAATACCAAAATAAAGGCGATCAACGTCAGCGTGAAAAGAAACACAAACGTCGTCGGCGTTAATCGTTTACAAGGCCACTTGTGTGAAAAATGATAGAGCGCCGTGTGGGCTCATCTTGCATATGAGCTCGGTTGTGAGGGTAGGGTAGCGCTTCTCCCATTTGTGACAAAGCACCAGGGCGCGCTGTATCATAATAATTGGTATCTAAATCTCTATAGGCTCTAGGTCTACGAATTCCGCGTGGCATTTAATCATCTCCTGCACTTCACATTCTTTATAAGATCAGTTACGTCTGGTTGCTGTCAATCCTTTCATGCTTTCCACTGATTTCTAAACCATGTCATTTGTCGTTTGGCGTAATTTCGTGTGGCTTGTTGAGCCTTTATCACAGCCTCTTTAAGGTTAATTTCGCCTTTTAAGTGGGCGCCGATTTCACGAAGACCAAGTGTTTTCATGGCAGGTAAAGTGGGATCCAGCCTGCGCGCAAGGAAATGTTTGGCTTCTGCGACTGCCCCCATTTTAATCATAAGATCAAAACGCTTATCACATGCCGCGTATAATTCATCGCGCGGAGGCAAAAGCAAGTGACGCTCTATTTTAAAATCATCCAAAAATCCTGGCTTGGTTTTTTTCTGCCAATACCCGATGGGCTTGCCGGTATGAAGGGCAACTTCATAAGAGCGGATGGATCTTTGTCTGTCGTTTTTGGCAAGGCGAGCGGCGCTTTCTGGATCAAGCTTGGATAATTCTTTTCTAAACTTTTCTTCGCCTAATGTGTCGTACATCTCTTGAACTTTATGGCGTACCTCTTTTGGAATCTCTGGGATATCTGCAAGCCCACCCATGAGAGATTTAAAATAAAGACCCGTGCCGCCTGTTAAAAGCGGCGTGCGGTTTTGAGTAAGGGTCTTTGTGATCGCTGTTTTTGCCAGTTGCATCCATGTGCCGGCCGAGGAGCGCTGTGAGGGATCTAGAATGCCATAAAGCTCATGAGGCACTGTTTTGAGCTGCTCGGCAGATGGCTGGGCGCTTAAAACGGGTAAACCAGAATAGATCTGCATGGCATCGGCATTAATGATTGTGCCCTTGTTTTCATGGGCTAATTTAAGCGCAAGTGCGCTTTTCCCCGATGCTGTAGGGCCTGCGATAAGGATAATTTTTTGTTGTGTCATAGCCATTTCGGGGGCGATGTTAACAGCTTGGAATAGGTGTTTGTCTAGCCCTCATCCTTTTGTTAGTTTAGCGCAACTTGAAAGGTGGACATCATGGGTCTCAGTTTTTGGCATATCGTCGTTGTTTTGCTGGTCGTGCTGGTTGTTTTCGGCGCTGGCAAACTGCCACAAGTCATGGGCGATCTCGGTCGAGGCATTAAGAGCTTCAAGTCGGGTCTGAATGACGACAAGGTGGCCGACAAATCGGATACAAATAAGTTACCTCCCGCTTAGTCCATGCTCGATATCGCGTGGCCTGAACTGGTGGTGATCGGGGCCGTGGCTCTTGTGGCCATTGGCCCAAAAGATCTGCCCAAAGTCATGCGCAGCTTAGGGCGCTTGGCTGGTAAAGCGCGCACATTGATGCAAGACTTTCAGCGGAATTTTGAGCAGCTGAATTATGAAACTGAAGTGGCTGAAAAATTACGTACTGAACAAGAAGCCACATCCAAACCCGAATCCCCACATGATCGATCAGCATCTTGATCCAAACCGCCAGCCTTTGTTGGCGCATATGCTGGAATTGCGAAAGCGACTGATCTATTCACTCGTCGCCATCATCATTGGCTTTTGTGTTAGCTATTATTTTGCGCCGCAGATTTATGAGTTTTTAGTAAGGCCCTTAGCCCAAGTCACGGAAGGTGAGCATCGCCGGTTGATATATACGGGCCTCACGGAAGCTTTCCTAACTTATGTAAAACTTGCCCTGTGGATGGGCTGTTTTTTAGCTTTCCCTGTGATCGCAACACAAATCTGGATGTTTGTGGCGCCTGGTCTTTATAAAAATGAACGCCGTGCGTTTTTACCGTTTCTTATTGCGACGCCAGCTTTCTTTTTGATAGGTGCCGCGATGGCTTATTATCTAGTCTTTCCCATGGCCTGGGCCTTTTTCCTGAGTTTTGAAATGCCTGGTGTAACAACGGGTTTGCCTATTCAACTTGAAGCTCGGGTGAGCGAGTATTTATCATTATCGATGACGGTCATTTTTGCCTTTGGCATCGCTTTTG
>JBASWO010000017.1:0-11538 GCA_049276515.1 Alphaproteobacteria bacterium | reverse complement strand
TAAGCGGATTTCTTGGTACATTTTCCAACTGACCCAGAGCAGCAGCAAACCACCAGCTGCCAACAAGCCTGTTACCTTCAAAAGTTGGACGGCAAAAAGAGCAAATATGATACGCAAGACGGTGGCGGCAACAATGCCCACCATCACAGCCTGCTTACGCTTTTCTACGGGCAATCCGGCAGCTGCCATACCAACAATAATGGCGTTGTCCCCTGCGAGAGAAACGTCAATCAGTACGATTTGTAAAAAAGCAATAAGTTCAGGACCTGTTATCATGGTGTTCCTTATGAACGATTCTTGGTTATTAGGCTATGGTTCTTGAAGAGGCTGGGCTGTGGATAAAACAAGCAATTGCGGCATCTTTATGTAACTCTTGCGTCCGACGCGTTCCAGTGTCAAAAAGGCCCACTGATTTTCAGAACGCCTTAAAAGAATAGGTAGAAAAATACATGCTTTCCAATCTGTTAGGAATGCTTTCCGCCGATATGGGCATAGACCTCGGTACTGCTAATACACTCGTCTATGTCAAAGGTCGCGGCATTGTCCTGAATGAACCTTCAGTCGTTGCTATCGCACATAGCAAAGGCAAGCGTCATGTCTTGGCCGTTGGTGACGAAGCAAAGCTTATGTTGGGCCGTACACCTGGCAACATTCAAGCTATCCGCCCCTTGCGTGACGGCGTTATCGCCGACTTCGAAGTTGCTGAAGAAATGATCAAGCATTTTATTCGCAAAGTTCACAACCGTCGCAGTTTTGCAAATCCACAAATCATTATTTGTGTTCCTTCAGGCTCAACAGCAGTTGAACGTCGCGCCATTCAAGAGTCTGCTGAATCTGCAGGCGCACGCCGCGTTTTCTTAATTGAAGAACCTATGGCGGCTGCTATCGGTGCAGGCCTTCCTGTTACAGAGCCCACAGGATCCATGGTTGTTGATATTGGTGGCGGTACGACCGAAGTAGCCGTGCTCTCGCTTGGCGGTATTGTTTATTCACGTTCCGTGCGCGTTGGTGGCGATAAGCTTGATGAAGCTATTATCAATTATATTCGCCGCTATCATAACCTTCTCATTGGTGAAAGCACAGCTGAGCGTATTAAGAAAGAAATTGGCTCTGCGTGTCCTCCTGAAGATGGCGAAGGTCGTGTAACGGAAATCAAAGGCCGTGACTTGATGAATGGCGTGCCTAAAGAAATTGTAATCACAGAACGCCAGGTTGCTGAAAGTTTAGCAGAACCAGTTAGCGCCATCTTAGAAGCTGTGAAAGTTGCGTTAGAAAACACAGCACCAGAATTAGCTGCCGATATCGTTGATAAAGGTATTGTCTTAACGGGTGGTGGCGCTTTACTTCGCAATCTTGACCTCGTTTTGCGCCATGCCACAGGCCTTCCAGTTTCGGTAGCAGAAGATCCTTTATCATGCGTAGCTCTTGGTACAGGTCGCGCTCTGGAAGAGATGCGGACGCTCCGCAGCCTCTTAGTCAGTGGCTACTAAACGTAAAATATTGAGACTTTTCTTAGGCACATTAGTAGGAAAATGGCACATCTGAGCCATTATGCCTGCCTTAATTATACCTCTGCTCGTCCACAATCCGGTCACCTTGCCTCTTTAGCGTCTTTATTAAGCAAGACCGATGGCACTGTGCCGAATCAACAACTTTCATTTTGAGGATCATGCCCATGTTGAAGTTTTCGCGTTCACTCACTCGTACAACCGCGCTCGCCGCAGTCATGGGCGTGCTCGCATTAAGCGCTGCTCACGCTGCTCCTTTTGATCAAGCACCAGCTAGCAGTGGCCCTCCTAATAGCTCTGTCATATTGGATTCATCGGGCCGCATCATCAATAAAACACCCGATACATCCTCAAGCTACTCTGCGAGCTACACGACAGCAGCTCCAGAAAAGAGTAAGAGCGCAAGCCCACGCCGCTACAAGGCAAATGCTGATGGACAAAAAGCTGAACATCGCAAATTTTCACCTGAGAAAATGCAGGAGCATGTTGAAAATCGCATCAAGACCTTGCATGAGAAGCTAAAAATTATGCCTCAGCAAGAACCAGCTTGGAGTGATGTTGCACAAGCTATGCGCGACAGCGAAGCTAATGTCAGCCTTCTCATTCAAGAACGCCACAAAAACATGGACGCCAACAACGCTGTTGAAGATTTAGAGTCGTATCAACGCGTCGTTCAAGCTCATGCTGATGGCTTAAAGAAGGTCATCGCCAACTTCAAACCGCTTTATGACGAAATGTCACCAGAGCAGAAGAAGAATGCAGATGATGTATTCAATAACTACAAAGTTGGTCGTGGCATGCACAAAGCAAAACACACAGGAAGTAAGCAGCAGTAATCATGAACAAACCAAAGGAGTGTTACATGGATAATACCCGTAAATTAGTTCTAGGTGCTGCTGCATTCGCTGCAGTGCTAACCCTAGGTATAGCAACGCCGGCTAAAGCAGATTGGGATCGCGATCATCGTGGTCGTCCTCAATGGCGCGATCATGGTTATCATGACCGTGGCTGGCATCGCGGCCATCACAAAAAGCGCGTGGTTTATTACCAAGCCCCACGCACACGTTACGTCTATTCACCACCGCCTGTTGTGTATTACCCACCACCCCCAACAACAGGGATCAATCTAGTTTTACCGCTGTATTTTGACTAAGCGGTATAAAAGTTAGGGCACGAGAGAAGGGCCTCTCTTTACGGAGAGGCTCTTTTTCTTTACATACACCTCATGACAAATTCTAAACGTATCGCCTTTCTTGAACTCGCTGTTTTCTTTTTTCTTACGCCGATTATTCTCTATTTCACCGCTACACGGTGGAATATACATCTCGCTTTATGGCTTGGATCTCTTTATGCCATCTGTCGCTTAGCGAAACATAATAAAGCAACGTGGCATGATGTTTGGCATGGCCAGGAATGGACTAAAGCTCAAAAAAAGTTTGCGTTATTTCGCTTTCTTATATCAACCGCTCTGGTTCTTCTTCTAACTCAATATCTCGCTCCTGAGCGCCTCCTAACCTTTCCTATGTTAAGGCCGGGGTTTTGGCTCTTAGTGATGTTTCTTTACCCTCTTTTGTCGGTCCTACCCCAAGAACTGGTGTTCCGAAGCTATTTCTTTCGCCGCTACACAATAATCTTTCACAAAGAGCGTACGCTTCTTGTGCTAAGCGCTATCGCTTTTGCATTTGTACATATTGTTTTTCATAATGTTGTTTCACCCCTTTTATGTCTGATTGCGGGGTATTTCTTTGCCCACAGTTATAGCCAACATCGCTCATTAAAATGGGCGCTTATTGAGCATGCTGCTTATGGCTGCATGGTTTTCACAGCTGGGATTGGATTTTACTTCCTGGTGGGCGGAGCCACACGCTTTTAGCCCTTCTCACCCAACACATCTTTGACCTTGCCGGCCAGCTGCTTAAGCGTGAAGGGCTTAGGCAGGAAGTAAATTGTCTCTCCTGACTTAAACTGTTCGCGCAGACGATCTTCTGTGTAGCCTGAGACGAACACAACTTTCATATTGGGCCAGCGCTCGCGGATATGCTTATAAAGCGTAGGACCATCCATTTGAGGCATCACCACGTCTGTCACGGTGATATCAATCTTATCTCCACCTTCTTTATCCAACACCACAAGCGCTTCTTCTCCGCTTCGCGCTTCAAGAACATTGTATCCTTTGTTACGTAAAGCTCGCGCCGAGAAAACGCGTACAGCATCTTCATCTTCAACAAGCAAAACAGTGCCGGCACCTGTTAAATCGGGGCCTGGCTTATCTTCTCGCTCGACTTCAACTGGTGCTTCAATTGGTTTATCGCCTTGGTAATAAGCTGGCAGATAAACTGTAAAGGTTGAGCCCTTATTGACGGCGCTTTCGACACCTACAAAACCGCCTGTTTGCCTTACAATTCCATAGACAGTTGAGAGACCAAGCCCGGTGCCAGATCCCACTTCCTTCGTAGAAAAGAACGGCTCAAAAATGCGCTGCATAATATCTTTAGGAATACCTGTGCCTGTATCCGTCACTTCGATAACCACATAATCACCAGGCGGCATTTCATCCTGACCACGAAGAACGGCACGCTCCTGATTTAAACTGCTGGTACGAATAGTCACGGAGCCACCCTGAGGCATCGCATCGCGCGCATTGACAACTAGATTAATAATAACCTGCTCCAATTGGCCTTGATCAACTTTGACAAGACCAACATCTCGTCCATGCAACATCTCGAGTTTTACAGTGGCGCCGATAAGCCGGCGTAATAAATTTGTTAATTCTGAAAGAACATCAACAAGATTGAGCACCTTGGGTTGCAAAGTTTGCTGGCGCGAGAAGGCCAATAATTGTCGAACTAAATTAGCTGCACGATTTCCATTCTGCTTAATCTGCATAATATCATTAAAGCTTTGATCGCCTGGTTTATGACGTTGCAGTAGCAAATCGCAAAAACCAATCATCGCCGTGAGAAGATTATTGAAGTCATGGGCGACGCCGCCAGCTAACTGGCCAATAGCCTGCATTTTCTGAGATTGCGCGAATTGCATTTCAAGACGCTTTTGCTCAGTTGCATCAATGAAATATAACATCAAGCCTTGTTGTTCCGATGGCGTATCAGGCTTGCTGATAAGGCTAAAGCGCTTAACAAAAATCTGCGTGATAATTTCACGCTCCCCAGCCATATGAACTTCAAGTGGCTTATTTAAATCCGTTCCACTCAAGACTTCGGCAAGCTTTGCCATCGTTGGAGGGCGATCACGCTGAACCATAAGGTCAGCCATTTCCATGCCGACAATACCGCCCCGTGGTCTCTTAATAATATTATGGAAGGCATGATTGCATTCCATGACGGTGTATTTGCTATCAAGCAGTAAGATTCCAATTGGCGCTTCCGCAAACAAGCGTTGAAAACGATATTCAGAGACAGAGAGAGCTTGCTGCCATTCACGTTCAGGCGACAAATCGCGTACAATGGACCGCGTCCGCAATGTCTTACCATCTTCCCCCATAACAACTGTTTGCGTTATGGCGGTCGGGAATAATTGACCATCACGCCGACGCATAGCAACTTCACCACGCAACTCGCCCTGTGGCCCTGTCGTTATCGCGTGCGCTGCAATACCTTTTGGCGCTTCATTTAAAACATCGTGCAACCGCACATCACCCTTGACCAATTCTTCAGGCGTTACCTGAAGCCACTCAGCGAGCGTTTTATTAACAAAGCGAAAGCGTCCATGCTGATCAACCGAGAAGATGCCTACTGGCGCATGCGCCATAAAATCAACGAGCTTATTTTGCTCATCCCGCATAGCTCTTTCCATGCGACGACGCTCGCTAATATCTTCAAAGCGCCAATGAAAGAAATTAGGAAACCCTTCAATGGGACGAGAGACAATGCGACGCCACTCTACAACCTTGCCACCACGAATAACGGGTAGCTCAGCTATACCTGGCTGACCTTTTTGCAAAGTCGCCTTAACCTGTTTGAATTCATTAGCAACTGCAGGGCTAGCAGAAAAGCGAGCTGCCAGTGCTTGTTCAGCATTTTGATTTCCTAAGTCAAGCCAACCACGAAAGGCGCGGTTCGCCAAAATCACATTTCCCGATTCATTAGTAATCAGCTGTGGTGTAAGCACACTATGAAAGGCTTCACGCAACAAAACTTCCTGCTGGTTATCTGTACTGCCCTTTTTTAATTGCCTCCAAGTCATAGCAGCAGCCGCAAACATTCCAGCAGCTACAAAAAGGCTGACAAGGACCGCTAGAACGCCAGACAAGAGATAAGGAATAACAATCGCGAGCGTGCCAAAGATAGTCATAAGACTAAGCCCCAGCAAAACATGTGATGGTTTTTCAGACGCGCCTTTAAGGGGCACAGCGACAGGGGCCGCCAAGCCTAAGGCTGGCTCCGCAGGTACTTTTTTAACCGCAGTCGGTTGCTTCAGTGTCATGGCAGCTCGATACAGCCCAAACTTTAATCATGGCTTAAAATTTCTTCTTTTTCAGCTTGTAGACAAACGAAATGACTTCCGCCACAGCACGATAATGCTGGGTGGGTATCGCCTCGTCAATGTCTACGGCATCGTAAAGCGCCCTAGCCAATGGCGGATTGCTAACAAAGGGTATTTTATGCTCTTCAGCAACCTCACGTATGCGCTCAGCGACTCGGTCCACGCCTTTAGCCAGGACAACGGGGGCGGCCATTCTTTGAGGATCATATTTAAGGGCCACAGCATAATGGGTGGGGTTCGTGACAACCACATCGGCTTTGGGTACCTGCGCCATCATACGTTTACGTGCTTTTTCTAAACGAATTTGTCGCAAGCGTGATTTAATCGCGGGATCACCCTCTTGTTGCTTATATTCATCTTTGACTTCAGCCTTTGTCATTCGCAGATTTTTAAAATATTCAAAGCGCTGATAAAAAAGATCTGCAACAGCAATCAATGTGAAAGCCAACAACATTAAAATAATCAGATGGATTGTCTGGTTATGCATAAACTCGACAAAGGTCATTAAAGGATAACCCGTGAGCGTCGGCAATTCTTTGCCAACAGGAAGCAATGTAAAGAAAACAACGATGCCAAGAAAAATCATTTTGCCGATGCTTTTTGCCAATTCGACTAAAGCAGTCGTTGAAAAGATACGCTTAAACCCTGCAGCCCATGACAAGCGAGAAATCTTTGGGGAGATCAGTTCAAGAGAAGCAAAAAGGCCCGTTTGGATCATGGTCCCTGCGACAGCGGCAACAGCAAGAACAATAAAAATGGCAGCCGTTGCCACTCCAATTTTTACTAAAATATCATACATAAGCGTTTGCAGGCCACGACCTTCGAGCGTGATCTGATCTGGCATTTCAATAAAGACACGCAGCGCCGCAATAAGATCACGCGACATCGCAGGGCTTAGCCAGGCGACAACTGTTAAAACACCTAAAAACAAAACCCAGGATGCCGCCTCACGACTAACAGGCAATTGGCCCTGCTCGCGTGCTTCACCCAATCGTTTGCCGGTTGGCTCTTCGGTTTTTTGATCTTTATCTTCTTCTGCCACACGCTCTCCTTAGGGCGATAAAATCGCGCCAATGGTTTTATCAGCATACTGCAGCCAGATCGTCATAATACCAGCAATCGTAATGCTGAGGAGCGCAAAGCCGCCCCAAATCTGGATCGGTAAAGCAATGAGAAATAACTGAACCTGCGGCATAAGCTTTTGCATAATGCCAAGCGCCACATACATAAGAATACCTATGACAAGGAAAGGCATCGCGAGCTCGATACCTACCGTAAAGCTTTTATTTGCCATTTGAATAACTGTTTGCGCCATATCACCCGGCATCAAAACGCCCCCTGGCGGGAAGACGTCATAAATAGAAACGACACCGCGCAATAACATGGCATCCATGCCACTCACAAAAAGTAAGGTGACGCCAATCGCGCTCAAAAATGCGTTGACGAGAGGGCTCTGTATCGCAAGGGCTGGACTTAAAATAGTCGCGTTTGAAAGACCTGTCTGAATGGCAATGACGGAACCTGTTGCCTCAAGTGTGCTGAGAAGAAAGCGCAGCAAAGTACCAAAGAAGAGACCGATGATGATCTCATAACAGATCATTTTTATTAATTCAGGGATCGCCTCAGGCGGCGCAGGAATACGCGGCAGCATTGGCTCCAATAGAAGTAAGCATATGGCCAGAGCAAACATCAGGCGAAAACGGGGTGAAACAAAGCTTTCACCAATGCCCGGGAAGAGCATCAGCATCGCACCTATGCGCGAAAACAAAAATAAAAATGCAAAGACATGCCCTGAGAGAAATTTATCAAAATCAAGTGACGTCATCGTCAGTTATTGGACGTGCCAATTTGCACGATCCGGTCAGTGAGTGTTTGCGTAAAACCACCCAAAGTCGACATCATAAAGGGCAGCAACCAAATGGTCAGACCAAAAATGACCAGCATTTTGGGAATAAAAGACAACGTCATTTCTTGAATTTGCGTTACCGCTTGGATCAGCGAAATCACAACACCGACAACAAGACCCGCAAGCAAGACAGGGCCAACCACCTTGAGCATGACCATGATGGCTTCACGACAAATTTCAATTACTTCGGCTTCATTCATGGTAGGCCACAGGCGTCAAGAGAAAGGCGTAAAAAAGCATACTCTTGGTTAAGCTGCGGTAAAAGCGTCTTTAGTCAACGCTTGAAAGACCGCCTTTATTGTCCTGGTCTGGCGTCAATTTGAGGCGGCGCATGCGTACATCGCCGAGAATCGCTTCAAGACCGTCAATCTCGGTCAACGTATCATTGGCCTCTTTCCATTTCTGGCCTCGAAGGGCTTGCATTAAACCCATAATGCCCTGCTCCATGGCTTGCCCTGCTTTTTGAGCAACCCGGTCGCAATGACTTGGCGCTGAAGCTTTATCAAGCTCCCCGCGTAATTCTTTGACAAAGGGGTTGCTGTCCGAGGCTTCTTGAGCTGTTTTCTCATTGAGCGCCAGCCAATAACGGCCACGACGCAAAGGCTCGCGCAAAACCTCATAAGCTTCATTTAAAGCTTCAAGCTGTTTAGCAGCATGTCCGCGCTCACCAATTCCACGGATCATAAAGCGTTGAGGATCCAGCGTGCGGCTTAAAGCAGCATATTGATGCTCCAGCAATTCCATATCAATATCGATACGACGCTCCATACCAAGGCGGGCAAAATGATCGATATCCCGAACAGGCTGAATTGTACCGCAATGGTGACAAAACAAAGCACGTGATGACACAGCCTTCTGACATAGCCAGCAATGCAAACCGCCATTTGCCATACCGGCAAATTCACTCATACCAACAACATTAAACATCAGATCCCCGTTCCTTCTTAGGCCGCTTGCGCATTAGCGTGCGGATTTGCTTGTGTACGACGATAAATAGTGTGCCATGCCTCTATGCATTGAGAGATATCTGTTACCTTCGTATCCCAGCCTAAAGAGATGCGAATGGCGGAAGACGCTACATCATGATCAAAACCCATAGCCTTTATAACATGTGAGGCTTTTACCTTGCCGCTGGAGCATGCTGCCCCTGCACTCAGTGCAATACCAGCCAAATCCATAGCCATAACTTGTGTCTCACTACTGACGCCGCGCATAGCAATGCAGAGCGTGTTGGCAACGCGTGGCGCATGATCGCCCAAAACAATGGCACTCTTACCAGCAATATTCTGAATTTGTTTTTGTAATTCATCACGCCATAAGGCAAGGCGTGGAACATCCCGCAAATCATCAACAGCTAATTGCGCAGCCACACCAAAGCCCACAATACCAGCAACATTTTCTGTCCCTGCGCGCCTATTCATTTCTTGCCCGCCACCTTTTACGAAAGAAGGCAGAACTACTTTTTCACCGAGAATGAGTGCACCGACACCTTGCGGACCACCAATTTTGTGCGCCGATAGGGTCAAAAAATCGACGCCCAGAGCATTAAATTCCAAAGGCAGCCGCCCTGCTGCTTGCACAGCATCGGTATGGATGAGATGACCGCAGCGCTTTGCGATGCGCGCAATCTCTGAAACCGGCTGTACAACGCCCGTTTCATTATTGACGAGCATCAAAGAAATCAATGATTGAGGTTGAGCAGCACTGATTAAGTTGTCTGCCAGAGCAACATTGACGATCCCGTCTTCAGTAACAGCTAATCGCTGAGCATTCGGTGTACAAGCCAAGACAGAGTCATGCTCAATAGATGAAGTGATAAATGGAGTGCCAACTAAGCCAGCAAAGATCATGTTATTTGCTTCGCTGCCACTACCTGTAAAAATAACCTGCGCAGGTTTTACGCCAACAAGAGCGGCAACAGAGGCACGCGCATCTTCTATATAGCGGCGCGCCGTACGACCAAAACGATGCACAGAAGATGGATTGCCGTAGCGCTCCATGGCTTCAACCATGGCGACCCGAACGGCGGGCTTCATTGGTGCGGTTGCGTTATAGTCAGTATAAATCATGCTTCTAAGTATCCGCCTTTAGTTTCATGTCCCAATCTAGTTAAAGTGATAAATGAAGGGACAGAAAGACTTCAAGGAAAGGTCCTATTTCCTTGTTTTTGCTTACTTTCGTATCTTTTTATTCTCTCGAGCTTCTCCCTGCAACATCTTGAATTACTTGCTTGAAATTAGCCTCTTTGATTGTGCTAGTATGTCTCAGACGTTGCTAAAAGCCCAAAGAAGTCGGGACTATAGCAGATTTTTAGCCATTTTGCAGCAAATAGGTAGAAAAGCATGCCTGAAGTTCTTTTCGCTGGCCCCGCGGGCCGTCTCGAAGGCCGTTATAGCCCCGGTAAATCGCCTACAGCACCTATTGCCTTAATCTTACATCCTCACCCGCAGCATGGCGGCACAATGAACAATAAGGTTGTTTACTCGTTGTACAACGCATTTGCTGAACGAGATTTTGCAACTTTGCGCTTTAATTTCCGCGGCGTTGGCCGTAGCCAAGGCGCTTATGATCGTGGCGAAGGCGAATTAAGTGATGCCGCATCAGCGCTTGATTGGGTTCAAGGTATCAATCCAAATGCTCGTAGTGTTTGGGTTGCCGGCTTCTCATTTGGCGCTTGGATCGGTATGCAACTTTTGATGCGCCGTCCTGAAATTGAATCTTTCATCTCGGTTGCACCACCAGCCAACATGTTAGATTTCAACTTCTTGGCACCATGCCCAGCTTCAGGCCAAATTATTCACGGCGAAGCCGATGAAATTGTACCCGAGCCGTTTGTTGCGAAACTCGTGCATAAGCTTTCTAATCAACGTGGTGTCAATATTGATTACCGCGTTATTCCGGGTGCGACACATTTCTTCACAGAGCAATTAGAAACTGTGACAGAGTATGTTGAAGACTATCTGGATTTAGCTCTACATCAGCGCCCTGTTGCGCTGGCTATGGCGAGCTAAGCTTAGAGACGTTTACTTACATTTTTCGGCAATAGCCCAAAAACCATCAGCATTGATACTGGCGCTGCCTACCAGCACGCCATCAATTTCCATTTCATCAAGAATAGGTCCTGCATTTAAGGGGGTTACAGAGCCGCCATACAAAATTTGCATGGTCTCCCCTGCTTCACCGAGCGCATTGCGAATGACCTTATTGACCGCGGCTATATCAGTTGGCGAAGGCTGCTGACCACTGCCGATAGCCCAAACAGGCTCATAGGCAATAACAAGATTAGCCATTTTACATTTTTCAGGTATGGAGCCTTTGACCTGCTTTTCGATAATGTCGGCGGTGGATCCGGCTTGTAATTGTTCTGCGGTCTCACCCACACAAAGGATAGCCGTTAATCCAGCAAGCTGGGCCGCTTGAATCTTCTTTGAAACCAGATCATCGGTCTCGCCATGGGCTCCACGGCGCTCTGAATGCCCCACAATAACATAACGGCAACCTAGATCAGCAAACTGAGCGGCACTTAAATCACCTGTATAGGCGCCGTGTGTAGCGGTATGACAATCTTGTGCCCCCAACATAATGGGTGATCCCATGACGGCTTCACTGATTGCCCAAGTA
>JBASWO010000016.1:0-3119 GCA_049276515.1 Alphaproteobacteria bacterium | reverse complement strand
GTTCCCAGCCATAGCCGGGATGTTCTTTAGCCAGTTTTTTCATAAGTCGGTCACGCGTTACTTTGGCAATAATTGAGGCGACCGCAATCGACAAAGATTTATCGTCGCCACGTATGATTGCAACAGCTCGACAGTCGAGTTTTGGGCAGCGATTGCCGTCTATGAGTGCAACGTGAATGTCAGTTTGTAAGCCGGCAACAGCGCGTTGCATGGCCAACATGCTGGCCCAAAGAATATTCAGTTTTGAAATTTCTTCAATTGTAGCTTCAGCGACGTGGTAGCGGCAAAGCTGGGTGAGGGGATCAAACAATTCTTCACGTTGTTGATGTGTCATTTTTTTACTGTCACGAATTTCACGTTTGATGGCTTGTGGTATTTGAGCGGGAAGAATGACGGCTGCTGCCATGACAGGTCCAGCTAAGGGACCTCGCCCCACTTCATCGACGCCGCAAATCACTTTGCCGTCAGCCCAACCATGTTGTTTTTCGTAAGCAAGATTTGGCATGGATGTGTTTCGTGTGACTCGAATTGAGAATCAATCGTAGTGCTAAAATATCAGAAAACGTAGGTTTGGTCGTCATTTTCTGATGCTTTGCGCTACTGTGGCAGGACAGCCGCACTACAAAACTGCTGCCTTTAACCTTCAAAATAACAGTTGTTTGGTAAAATCAGTACGGTTAGGATCACCTCACTTGCACTGACATGCCGTGAGCATGGTGAATACCGAAGATGATCTTCGAGCTGCAAGAATTAGTTTTCACCAGGATGAAAACGTGAGCGCAACACAAAAGAACGGAACAAGTTTATGAGACAAGGCGGCGGTCCAAACGGACGTAGACCACGTGGTCGTCATCACGGTGGTGGCGGACATGGCGGTGGTCATGATCGTAGCAATGGTAATAGTGGTGGTGGCCACAATCATAACCGCGGTGGTGGCGATAATCGCCCCCGTTCAGCAGCCTCTCTTAGACATCAGACTTTTGATAGCAATTGCATTGATGTGCGTGTACGTGGCAATGCCTGGCAAGTTCACGAAAAATACCAAGCTTTGGCCCGTGATGCCCAATCTGGAGGCGATCGCGTAGCTGCTGAGCATTATCTTCAGCATGCTGAACATTATTACCGCATCATTGAGGCTATCAATGAAGCGACTGCCGCTGAACAGCAAGCGCGCCCACAACAGCAGCAACCTAATGCCCCTTATGGCCAACAGCCTGAAGTGCCAAGCAATTACTATGGTGCTTCCGGAAATCCGCAGCCGGCCCAGCCTCCTGGTGCTCCAGGTTCAGAAGCTGCTGGTAATGTTGCTCCTATGCCTGCACAGGCAGAAGTGCAGCAGCGCAATGCCCCTCAAAAGGGGCAGGATCCTTTCTTCACACCTGAAGATACGGATGATCAAAGCGCTCCGCAGCCTCTTGTTGCCAGCCGTTAATCGGCAATTGGCAATAGGGTCTTAGCCGTTTATAAAAACGGCATGACGGTTCCTTATAATCTCTTCGATACAACCTACCGTGATTGTTGGGTTACGGTTGATGTTGCGCAACTAACGCAAAACGCCAAGAGCCTTCAGGCTTTTGCAGAGCGCCCCATCCTTATTGCCGTGAAAGGCAATGGCTATGGTCATGGTTATGAGCAGGCCGCACAAGCTTTTGAAGCAGCTCGGGTTCGTTATTTAGGCGTCGCCAATTATAGCGAAGGTCTTTTGCTCAAACAGCTGGGTATTAAAACGCCGCTTCTGATTTTGGGCGGTATGCTGCCTGAAGAAATGAAATTGGCGGCAGCTGCGGGTATGGAATTTTTTGTTTTCCGCCCCGATCATATTCAAGCACTTAAAGAAATGCCAAAAACTTCTTCACCTATTCGTGTCCATATAAAAGTGGATACCGGTATGGGACGTTTAGGATGTTTTCCGAATGAAGTTGCAAGGCTTGGCGAAGAGCTTAAGAAAATTCCCGGTGTTACGATTGCAGGTATGGCAACACATTTTGCTCGAGCAAGTCTTCCTGATAATGAGCATACGAATGGCCAGATTGAACAATTCAATCAAGCGGCTTCAGCTTTGCAATCTATAGGTATTAAGCCCGAGTTTTTGCATGCGACCAATTCATCAGGCACGCTTTATCATCCACGTGCGCGTTTTGATATGGTCCGTATGGGGGTTGTCGCTTATGGCGTTCCACCATCATCTGCTGTTGGCCCCATCGTGCCAGATGGTGTGAAGAAGGCCCTTACTTGGCATGCGCGTATAACTTCCACGCGCATTTTATCTAAAGGCTCCAAGGTTAGTTATGGCTGCGAATATGAAATGACCAAAGATGCTCGCGTCGGTGTTTTGCCAGTGGGCTATGTCGATGGCTATCACCGTATTCCTAAGAACATCAATTCTGTTTTGGTGGAAGGCCAGGAGCGTAAAATCCTTGGTCGTATCAATATGGATCAATGTATGGTTGATCTCGATGGCTTTTCAGACATCACGGGATCTGAGGTTGTTTTGCTGGGCAAGCAAGGCGATAAAGAAATTTCTGTCGAAGAGCTGGCAAGGCGCTGGGAAACAAATACCTATGGCGTTTATTCCGGTATTGCGACACGCGTGCCGCGGCGTACCTCAGGCCTCTAAGCTAGATGGTTCAGCGCCAGGTAAAGGTGCTGCAATTTCAGGAACTGGAATTGGGTTGTTTTTATATTCTTGGTTGAGGTGCATGACTGTGCCCAGCTCAATGCCGCGTTGCAAAACAACCGCATGACCTTGCCTTTGTCTGCTAAACTCATCTAGGTAATGAGGTTCTGTAACCACAAAGATCTGTACCCCTTTTTGCATGATATCTTCAAATCTTACGAAGTGGGGTTGGCCTATGATGCGTGCTGGTTTTTCTGACATCCATTTCTTTTGGCCAACGCGGTCAGGCGTAAGGTCAAAGGTTGACGCATCGACTTCGTGAATGAATCCACCAGATCCTTCGGGTCCGTGATGTAAACTGGCAAAGAATTCGTCTCTACCATTTGTGACGATATAGCGATATTGTTGTGCTTCTGTTGTGATCGTTCCAATAGCGATGGCAACATTGGCATCTGCATTTCTTAAAGCCCAGGCGTGAGCGAGTGTATGATCGGTCTGCGCC
>JBASWO010000015.1:0-17955 GCA_049276515.1 Alphaproteobacteria bacterium | reverse complement strand
GCCCTAGCCTTTGGGGGTCCTAAAGTGAACGGTCGCCCATCAGCTCGCCGCGCAAAACCAGCACTTCAAGCCGCGAATTCTTAAGATAGGAGCAATTGAAATGCCCAGCATAGGAATGACACGAGGTTCAAGGAGATGGGTTGGCAACTCCAATCTTGGTCGCACAGGCGCAGCATCGAAAGCACATGAAGTTCCTGATGATGTTGCTGCACAAATCAGAGCCCGCTATGAAACCACAGGGCCTATTGAGCCAAGCGCGCCTAAAGAGCGTATTCCGCGCCCTGCTTTTAAGCGCTACTGGTAATTCATCATTCCCCTGCGGACAGTAACAGACTCGCATTACCGCCTGCTGCTGTAAGATTGTTTGAAGTTACGCGCTCAAGAGCAAAGCGAGGCAGATAATGTGGGCCGCCCGCTTTTGGCCCCGTGCCGCTTAGACCTTCGCCACCAAAAGGCTGCACGCCAACGACGGCACCAATCAGCGAGCGGTTGACGTAGAAGTTACCAGCATGCAAATCACGTTCAATCTGCCGTACGGTATTTTCAATACGACTGTGGACACCACCTGTGAGACCAAAGCCTGTATTATTGATCTGCATGATGACGTCACCCAATTCTTCTGATTTGTATCGTATGACATGTAAGATGGGACCAAAGACTTCACCCTTGAGCCAGCCAATATTGGGGATTTCCCAAGCCTGCGGCGATATATACGTGCCTTGCAAGCAAGCTGCCGGCATTGGAAGCGTATAAATCTCTTTGGCTTCAGATTTGAGACGCGCCACATGCTCACTTAGTTTACGTTGAGCTGTGCCATCAATGACGGGGCCTACATCTACATCTAACCTACCAGGATCACCTAGGCGCATTTCTTGGATTGCGCCTTTGAGCATAGCAATAATTTTATCTGCCGTAGCGTCGGGTAGATATAAAACACGTAAAGCTGAGCAACGTTGGCCTGCTGAGCGGAAGGAGCTCATAAGCACATCATCAACGACTTGCTCAGGAAGAGCTGAGCTATCGACAATAAGTGCGTTTTGCCCACCGGTTTCGGCTATGAGCGGTACAATAGGACCTTCTTTATTAGCCAAAGCTTGATTGATATTACGTCCTGCTGCGGTTGAGCCTGTAAAGGCAACGCCGGCTACATGCGGGTGTTTGACAAGGGCTGCGCCCATCTCAGGCCCGCCTGTTAAAAGACTAAATGCGCTGGTGGGGATACCAGCATCATAAATCAGCTGCGTCACATAAGCGGCAATTAGTGGCGTTTGGGGTGCTGGCTTTGCAATCACGCTGTTACCAGCAACCAAAGCTGCCGTGACTTGGCCCAGAAAAATAGCGAGTGGGAAGTTCCAGGGGCTTATGCAAAGAAAAACGCCGCGCCCCACAAGACGCAACTGATTATGTTCACCCGTCGTACCCTGTAAATCTATAGGCTTAAAATCTTCCCGCGCGCGCATGGCATAATAGCGGCAGAAATCAGCAGCTTCTCTTACCTCACCTAAAGCATCCGCGACCGTTTTAAACCCTTCACGGATCAGAAGCGCCATGAGTACATCACGCCGTTCTTCAATCAGATCAGCCAAACGATCAAGACATATAGCGCGGCGCTGTTCAGGCCAATTTGACCATTCCGCATACCCATACCGCGCAACTTCAAATGCGTGCTCAATCTGCTTTTCAATAGGCGTCGCATCTAGTTTTTTGCCATTGATGATGCTGTGTGAGCTGTATTTCTGCCATTTATGTTTATCAATTTCCGCCATCAAAGGGCCTGTCACAAAAGGATCAGTTAGATCTAGACCAACTGAATTACGGCGGTGCGGGGCATAAAGATCAGGCGCTCTACGTATCGAGGGATGACGCAACGCACTTTGGGCTTTTAACTCATCAACCGGGTCAACCACGAGCTCGTCCACAGAGACTGACCGGTCAAGCAAACGATGCACAAAAGAACTGTTAGCTCCATTTTCTAAGATACGACGCACCAGGTACCCTAAGAGAACATCATGATCGCCTACTGGCGCATAAATACAGGTGTTGAACCCCTCCTTACGCATAAGGCCATACAAATCTTCGCCCATGCCATGGAGCCGCTGGAACTCAACACTATGTGGGTCTTTTGCCAACTCAACTAAATGCGCAACCGTCATGGCGTTGTGCGTGCCAAAGACTGGATTGATGACGTCTGTTGCCTCTAACATTTTACGAGCGCAAGCGAGATAAGAGGTATCGGTTGCGGCCTTACGCGTATAAACGGGGAAATCATCCCAGCCGCGCTCTTGCGCGCGTTTAATCTCACTATCCCAATAAGCACCTTTGACTAAACGAATATGGATTTTACGCTCATAACGTTTGGCAAGCGCAATCAGGAAATCAACGACAGCTGGCGCACGCTTTTGATAGGCTTGTACGGCAAAACCCAATCCTTGCCACCCCCCAAGCTTAGCTTGCTTAAATAAAGCCTCGGCCACCTCAAGGGAAAGCTGTAAACGATCCGCTTCCTCAGCATCAATAGTGAGAGGAATATCATAGTTTGCAGCATGCTCAGTAAGCGCAATAAGTCGCGGCAACATCTCTTTCATCACACGCTCACGCTGAACCATCTCATAACGTGGATGTAGAGCGGAGAGTTTTACGGATATGCCCGATGCTCGTAAAAATTTATGTGTTTTCTGATGCTCGCCAATCGCATCAATCGCATGAAAATAGGCGTTATAATAACGTTCGGCATCTTCAGCCGTACGCGCGCCCTCACCCAACATATCAAAGGAATATCGTATGCCCTGCTCCATATCACTACGCGCGCGCTCAAGGGCGCGCTATATGGTCTCTCCCATGACAAATTGATCTGCGAGCCATTGCATTGCTGTCTTAATGGCTTCACGAATAATAGGCTGACCAAGACGCGATACGAGTTTGCCTAAGGCTGCTCCTGGGCTATGTTTTGTTGGATCTTCTAATTGGATAATTTTACCTGTAACCGAAAGCATCCAGCCGGTTGCGTTAAGGGCCCAAGGCGCATTATCCCCTAAAGCTTCATTCCAATGAGTTTCATTGAGTTTATCCCGGATCAAAGCATCAGCTGTCGCGCGGTCTGGGATGCGGAGCAAAGCTTCAGCCAAACACATCAACGCTAGGCCTTCTTGGCTGGTAAGACCAAAACGCGAGAGTAAATCCGTGACACTTGCGGCAGGTCTATGCGTACGACGGATATCTTCAATCCATCTTGTAGCACGTGATTTGGCACGACTAGCTGAAGCTGGCTCTAGCTGCGCCGGGCCAAAAAGCTTCTGAAGACACGCAACTTCGTCCGCTCTGTAGAGTGCACCAATATCGGTTAGTAGTTTGTCAGAATCAAAAAAGGCAGGCATTCCCTGAAGTTATCAGGGTTAAATCAGGGTTACCATTAACTTTTATGGGTAGGTCTTTGAAACTATTTTTAAGACCGTATTTACGATATAATGGAATCATACTGAGACTAATTTTTTAATGGAGTAGGAATGGACTCGATTGTGAATAAGGCGCTTCTAGCCTCCTTCGCATCTACCGCTGCCCTTACAGTGCTGCCAAACCTAGCTCATGCACAAAGGACTCCGACTATCTCCGGTCCTGTACAGGCCGTGAGCTCTCAATCTCTTAGAGCAGCTGATCCTCTCACTACACCTCTTGTTCCAGCTCGAGATGCAACTCCACCCCTTTTGCCACGCATAGCCCATTCATCTAGCTACACCACAATGAGATCTGAGGCTGCCAGAACGGACTTCACACAACCGCCTCAGGGGCTGTCTATCGTCGGACCCAATGACAGCCTCTTCAATCAATCAGGGCTTTTTCCAACCGACCCGAATATTAAAGGCATTGGCGCCCGGTTTCAGGAAGGTAATGCCTCCATTGCTGTAGGTGTTATGAATGCCGACAAATTCAGAGTCCCAGATAGAGGGCGCAGCGGAGATAAGCGTGTTGTTTTTGTTCAGGGCCGCATATCTTTTCAAGGTCCCAAGTAATCATTGAATATAAAAGCAATTTTGAAAGATTGATTATGCCTATTAAAGATAGACGCCCTCCAGGCGATTACTATAAAGATGAAGAGCTCGAGCGCCGCAGACCATCTCCCCACAAAGATGGCGCTAGCTATTTATATGGCGATCCAGACATTCATCCCGATGGCTATGAGCGTCCCAATCCTACAAGACGCCACCCCTTAACTCACGAACGCTAAATCTCTTATTGGCCGTAACTGTAACTGGCTTGCATGTCATCGCCAGTCGCTGTTGTTGTAAAGGCCGTATGAGGTTGCGATTTTTGTAAACTGATTTCTGCGCGATTATAGAAAAAGCGAAAATCTTTATCATGTGGCGTCAGTTCAGCCACGCCAAAGCGGCAGGAAAGTTTACCCTCAGCGCCCTCGCCAGGACCATCAATCGTATCAACGACCGCCGCGATCTCATTCGCCATTTTTTGCGCCACACCAACATTGGTATTAGGTAAAAGAACAGCGAACCGTCCACTAGCGCGCGCAAAAGCGTTTTTATCTGTAAACAGGGGACGACAGCGCTCGGCTATCTTTTGGGTCAGCATATCACCAGCTGAAGGCCCATATTTCTGGGTAATTTCTTTAATACGATCTACATCAAAGATGAGCACACTCATATTTTGACCGCCGCATTGCTTCATAGTTTCTGCGCCGGTGTTCATAAAAGTACGGTGACTAGCTAGACCCGTCAAATAATCCACATCAGTAATATGACGCAATTCAATTTCATCAAGCGTAAGGCGTGCGAGATCCGCCAAAATGGCCAATTCCTGATCTTTTAATTTACGTGGGCGATAGCCCAAGACACAGAGGGATCCTAAATTAAATCCATCTTTTGTCCGTAAGGGCATACCGCAATAGAAGCGCAGGAAAGGAAAACCCTTTACCATAGGGTTAGATCCAAAATAACTGTCCTTACGTAAATCTGGAATATTCAAAGGCTGATTATTATTTTCGATCGTACGATCACAGAAAGAAATATCGCGTGGCGTTTCCTGTAAGCGAACACCTTGCCGAGATTTAAACCATTGACGATCGCGATCAATGAGCGTGATGAGTGAGATTGGAACATCTAAGGCAGCACGCGCTAAGCGCGTAATACAATCGAAAGCTTCTTCGGCGGGACTGTCGAGAAGCCCATAATTATGGAGCGCCGAGAGACGTTGACTTTCCTTTTCTATATCTTTGGAAAACATGCAGGAACCCACCAACCATGACGACAGGAAAAGAACTATGCCAAGGAAAGATTAAAAGAATACTTATCTAAGTATTTAAAGGGCTTAGAGCGATGAGTCGCCTGTAACCTTCGCCCCAATTTTCACGAATATATCCATAGAGACGAGAGACACTACTTTATTTAAGGGGTGCCATATGAAATTTAATATTTTAGCCGCTATTCGTGAAATTTGCCTGCCAGGCGATGCAGCGCTGAGAGACGTAGTTGTTAAAGCCAGGCAAGAATTTTTACCAGCATTCAATAAGCAAAAGAAAGCTTTCGAGCGCGGCCTTAGAAAGAATGAACGCTTCACATCTGGCAATTATTCTCGCGCCGAACTTTATTCAGAAGTGGTGGATGCGTTTGTAAAGCATAAGCGCCTCGTTTTTGAATCGACTGGTATGGCGACAAGCTATGCACTTGGTAATGCATCAGCACGAACGGCTCCACAAATTTTTGAATCTGAATTTAAATATGATCATCTAGTTGAAGACTCCGTCGAACGCAACAGCCTGCTGCAGGATATTGAACGTATCAACAATCAGTTCAGAATTGCTGAAACAGCCTCGAGCCGCGCGGCAACCTTATTGTATAGCCGCTTTTATGAAATCGATCCTTCGCGTGCCGGAACCATGATGATGAACTATCTGGAAAAGGTGCGTAACGGAAAAGAGGTCGGTGAAGCAATGAGGGAAACTCTTGGCAGCAAAGCCGACACCCAAGAAGGCAAATGGCTTATTGGTCTTTATTCATTGAAAACAGAAACCAAAGCCATCGCTGACAAGAATGAAGCGCCTCGTGAACATATTGTTTGGCTTAGCAATATAAGAAGTGCCATTGGTCATCTTGATAATCGCAAGCTTATTGGCCAGAAGATGGGGGTAGTTGCTGGAGCCTTAGAGAAGAAATCTGCCCAGCAAAGCACGAAACCGGTCAGAGGATCTTTGTGGCGCCTCAACATGCCTACTTTTGCTCCCGCTTTTTGATACCAAAAGAAGAGTGTCATTAAGCTGACTTGCCACAACAAGCGGAGTAGCAAAATCATTTTGCTTAATCATCAAATCTTTGTGAACTAACTCACAAATGAAAATAAATTGATCATGCTAGCCTTACATCAAGATAAAAAAGTGATGGAGGGCGATATGAGCGAGACGGTCTCAATTTCAACACCACAGTTATTAGAATTAATGGCCAAACGTGATGGCCTTTTAAAAGTCATAAACACATCCACACCAAAGCATGCCGTACAAGGATATATGAAAGCCAAGTTTCGGAACTGGGATTCTGATCGTTATGTTAATTGGCAACAAATTCAAAATCCAAAAATTCCAAGAAATATGCCCGAGGCTTTATTGATGAAATTGAAACCGATTGAAAGGGCCTTTAAAGGGGTGGCCTTAACAGTCGGCTGTATTGCGGGCCCCATGGTTCTTGCTACGGCCCTTGGAGCTGCCTGTGGGTTAGTGCCAGCAGCCATAGTAGCATCGCCCTTTATTGTACTTGGAGCAGTCAGTTTAGATGGTGGCTTGGGTTTTGCTGGAACATGTAGTGCAATTGGCGCCATGTTTGGAGTCCTTGCTGGTCGAAATGTTGCCAACCGCATAGTCGGCAAAGAAACCGACTTGTTTTGGACCTCACAACCATCAGCACAAGGCGCATATGACAAAATTTTTGCCCCAACCATGAAACTTATGGGCCTTGATCCCAAAACACCGATAATTGAGGTAACAAAAAATGGAGCTTTTTATGCTCACGCCAAAACATTTGTAGAAAAAGAGCTACAAAAACTTGATATCGAAGACTTGGAATTCATCGTCGACGAAATTAAAACATCCCGCAAGAAAGAAAGTGATGCCAAAATCTCGCAACAGATTGATGGCGGACCTCATAGACCTACTCGCCGCAGGCAAGAGCCAAAAGGCGAAGGTTTAGCTGCATAAGATGGCGTGCCCGAAAGGATTCGAACCTTCGACCTGCCGCTTAGAAGGCGGATGCTCTATCCAACTGAGCTACGGGCACGTGAGGGCTATCATCCAACGTGGAAGCTAAAAATTCGTTTCCACGCTGTTTAATTAATTAGAACGCTGTCTTTCTTCATCTTCGGGACGGACAATCCGGAAATTATCGAGATAATTACGAGGTTTAATCCGACGCTCGGCTGGTTGCTCAACCGTGTATTCCCAGCCATTTTTTTTGGCAAAAGCGACGGCTTCTTCTTCACATCCAAAGCGAAGGCGTCTTTGCAGCTCATTTAATGTATCCCCTGCACTCGCCCAACCCATAAGAGGCTCAGGCGTGCGCGCTGTTAGCAATTCTGGCTCTAACAACCATTCTATGCTGTTGGCGCGACCAGCTTGCATAGCTGATTTGGCGGGGCGGTAAATTCGTACACGCATATAGGCTCCAATCCTTAGACTATAAGGATTAGCCTTGTGCGCTGTTTTCGTCTAGCCAAGATTTTGAGTTAAATAGCGCTTTAGGAATGGTGTACAGGGCTCAGCACTCAGAGCTTTTCGTGTGCCCATTACAACCGCACGTCCAAAACCATCGCCATCAAAGATCATCACTTTTTCTCGATCCATCTCATGGCGAGGCATCTCAACAATCATAGAGCGGCGCATTTCTAAAGTATTATTTTCAGAATCGAACCAGGCAATGGCTCTGAACTGCTCGAGAATACGATCGCCAACCCGAACCGTGATTTCTTTAGCTGCTCTAAAATCCGCCTCACTCCACCGCATAGCGACAGGCTCAACAGGTCGCGTGAGTAAAGCCTCTGGATCCAAGTTAAGGTCAATGAGCTTATTTTTTAAAATGCCCACCTGTCTTTCAATTAAAGCAGATGAAGCCAATGGTTTTTGATCATCTACAAAGCTGACAATTCTCCACTCATTGTGAAAAGATCTTAACACAAAGAGTTCTTCATCCAATTCAGCATTCATAGTGACTGATGGTACCTCACCGCAACGACCGCACGGCTCAATCAAATATCCGGCAAAACTAGGGGCGCCAACATCGCGGCGCAAGGTGATAAAATTATTCCCATGATCGGTTGCCAAAACAGTGCCGCCAGAAATATTGCTAATACCTGGAAGATGTCGCGCTTGAACTTCATGAATAGTAGGAATGATCAATCCTGATTTTTCACGCCAACTATCATTAAGAGCAACTGTCGGGGTATTATCTAAATCAATATCAACCGAATTTTTACCAACAACTACACGTGCCGTTGCGTAAACTTTGTTGATAGCATCTGTATGCGGCGCATTTGATAAACGTGCCGTTAAATGAACTTTGTCATTGTATTCAGAGTTATAAGGCAGAGGGCAATCAACGAGAGTTGAGCTCAGCGCATAATCAGGAGATAGTGTTTCACTCATTGTCTTACAAAAATAATCGTTCAATAATTTTTTAAAAAATGGTCGGGGAGACAAGATTCGAACTTGCGACCCTCTGGTCCCAAACCAGATGCGCTACCAGACTGCGCTACTCCCCGACGGGGCTATGAAATACTGGAATCTGGGCCCAACAGCAACTGAAACTTATGCTTTCAAAAGCCTATTTGGAAGTCCCAGAAAAGGCTGAAAACAGCACTTTATCACCGGTTTTAAAGCCATGTTTTTCAACATCGCCGGCATTGACCTCTATCACGGCTCGAATGGGCTCATCAGAGGCTAAAGGCGTCAGGTCGTGGGGTGTGGTGTTGGTTGTGATTTTGACGATGACCCCGTCATGCCGAACAAAAAGTAGATCGAGTGGAATATAGGTATTCTTCATCCACATACTGACCTTTTGATCAGGCTCATAAATAAAAATCATACCCGTATCGGCTGGTA
This sequence comes from Alphaproteobacteria bacterium, assembly GCA_049276515.1. Lineage (GTDB taxonomy): Bacteria > Pseudomonadota > Alphaproteobacteria > UBA9219 > UBA9219 > JAATFY01. The sequence goes on along the minus strand of JBASWO010000015.1, from coordinate 8,867 downwards.
AAGTTTGCCGATACATAACGCCATAGGCGTGTTGCTCAGGTGTTGTCGCCACCTCGACAGCATAGGGGATGAGTTGTTTCCCCTTCCCTGACTTCTGAATGGCCAAACTTGATTGGGTAAAGCTTGGAACAGATTCAGGGTTTAAAGGTGGCTCATAAAGAGAAAGGCAAATAGCAACAACAATTACCACCAACGCGATCAGCGCTGTTTTGATATGTAGCGCTGATAGAGAGAATTTCATGGCTCAGTCTTAGTTGCTTCTTCTGGCTTATTCTCCAAAAGAGCATCGGTTGGCAATTTACCAAGGAAGGTCAAAATGACTTGCTGCACCTTCAAAGTGTAAACATCATTATGCCCAGAGTCAGAAACATATTCTGCCTGTTTGGGCTCATTCGCAGCTTCAAAAAGTTTTTTTCCAAACTTAACAGGCACAACCTGATCAAGCTCTCCATGCAATAACAAGAGCGGCATATGCACATCCTTGACCTTATCGATGGAGTTATACTGATCACGCAATAAAAATTTTACAGGAACCATTGGGTACCGGTCTGATCCAACATCTGGTACGGACGTATAGGGCGATTCAAGAATAAGTGCTGACGCGTTATATTCTGTAGCCATTTGAGTTGCGACACCCGTGCCCATGGACTCGCCATAAAAAATCATCGCTTTATAGGGAACGCCAATTTTATGCAGCGCCTCAATGGCAGCTTGCGCGTCCATATAAAGCCCTTCTTCTGAAGGCGAGCCGGCATTACCAAAACCACGATACCCAACCATCAAGACGCCATAGCCAGCATCTAACCAAGGCCGCACTTTATAATTACGGTAGCCAAGATGTCCGGCATTGCCTTGAAAGAAAAGGATGGTGAACTTATTGCGTGATTGCGCGGGATGATACCAACTTGTGATAGTCAAACCATCTTCTGTCTTAGCTTGCAGAGGCTCCAATTCTCGTAGAGCCCATTCGTTAGGAACAAAACGCGTTGGATCCGGAAAATACATAAGTTTTTTCTGCATCAAGCCGAGCGCCACGATAAAGACGACATAGGCGAGGATCAATGTAATGACCCAGCCACCCGCTCTGCGCACTAAATGACCTTTTGCCATTCCCCTACTCTCCTCTTATGCAGCGAATTCAGCCTGCATACCGTAAAGTCTCGCATAGACGCCTTGTTTTGCCAAAAGCTCATTATGCGTGCCCTGCTCAACAACCTTGCCCTGCTCTAAAACAACAATATGATCAGCATCAACAATCGTTGATAAGCGGTGCGCCACAACAATTGTCGTGCGTCCCTGCTGCAAACGCTTGAGAGCCGCCTGAACGGCACGTTCTGATTCGTTATCTAAAGCTGATGTTGCCTCATCCAACAAAAGAATGGGCGCATTACGCAACATGGCGCGAGCGATCGCGATACGCTGACGCTGGCCGCCTGATAGTTTGACGCCATGTTCGCCCACAACCGTGCTGTAAGCCTGCGGCAAATCACGAATAAAGCTATCTGCAAAAGCAGCTGCAGCTGCAGCTTCAATCTCTTGATCTGTGGCATCAAACTTACCGTAAGCAATATTGGCGCGCACCGTATCATCAAAGAGAGCCGTTTCTTGACTAACCAAGGCAATCTTACTGCGTAGGCTAGCTAAAGTGACATCCCGTACATCCTGGCCGCCCACCGTGATGCGACCACTTTGCACATCATAAAAACGAGGGATCAAATTAATGATGGTCGATTTGCCCGCACCGCTGGGGCCAACAATAGCCACTGTTTTACCGTGAGGCACATTGATCGATAAATGATTGAGCGCTTGCGTGCCATCCAGATAACAAAAAACTGTATCTTCAATACGTACTGAGTAATCTTTGACATCCAATATTTCTGCATGTGGTGCGTCCACAACAGCTGGCTCAACATCAAGCAGAGTAAAAATGCGGTCAGCCGCGGCAAGGCCAGCTTGAAACTGCGCATTGACCTTGGCTGTCCGCTTCATCGGATCATAAGCAAGAACAAAAGCCATGATGAAAGAATAAACGCCACCTGTCGTTAGATGGCCATGGGCGACCTGCCAATCGCAGTAAAGAAAGACCGATGCAATCGCAAGACCACTGAGAAATTCCGCCATGGGATTTGAGCTGGCACCAGCCCGAAACCCCTTAAGAGCCAAACGATAGATGTTCTCAGTCACTGCATGAACGCGCTCACTCTCCAAAGCTTCCATGCCATAGGCTTTAACATGACGCATGCCCTGAAAAGTTTGACTGAGAAGAGAAGAGTAATTACCTGTCTCTGCTTGCGTGTTCGATGAAATCTTACGCATGCGTTTGCCGATGCGGGTGATAAACCATGCCGAGATCGGGAAAATGATAAAAGCACCAAGCGCCAAGTGCCAGTTTTGATAAAACATGACACCCACCAAAACAATGAGCGTCAATCCACCCTTAAAGGAGCTGGTCAAACATTCTGAGACAGCTTGCCTCATCACACCAACGTCATTAGTCAGACGTGAGATGAGCTGGCCAGAAGCATTCGCATGAAAGAAAGCCAAATCTGCAGAAAGAAGATGGCGATACATTTCTTGCTGTACGTCAGTGACAATACGCTGACCAATACGGTTCATAATCACCGTATGAAAATACGTACCAATGCCGCGCAAAATAAAAATGACGAGAACCGCAGCACAAAGCCCCACCATGTAGCTTTGCGTATGAGTTTTACCTAATTGATCTGTGATCGGTTTAATTATCCAAGCCGCAGCACCTGTCATACCGGCTGTCAGGCCCATAAAAACCATGGCTATGGCAAAGCTGGGTACATGCTTATGGAGGTACCCATGAAATAAACGGTTAACCAGAACCCATGAGCTTTTTGGTTTGCCGCGCTGCAGCAAAGCTAAATTTGCCGTATTTAAAGGGGTATTTTTCGACACGTTTATTACCAACTTAAATGAAAGATAAGGATTCTTGCCCTATCATAGAGCCTCGAGCCGTTTTTTGAAGTCTTATATCCAACCCCCGTAGGATCATTTATGCCCGATGAACGCAGCACCCGCCGCCCCGGAAAGCGCAAAATTGGCCTCGCCTTAAGCAGCGGCATGGCCCGAGGTTGGGCCCATATCGGTGTTATTCGCGCTTTGAAGAAATTGGGTTTTGAATTTGACGTTGTAGCGGGTTGTTCTGTTGGCGCCCTAGCCGGCGGCTGTTATTTGGCCGGAAAGCTCGACTCTCTTGAAGAATGGGCGCGCGCTTTAACGAAACGCAAGATCGTCAGTTACCTTGATATGCGCTTGCGCAGTGGCGGTCTCATTGGTGGCGGCAAACTGATGGATGATTTGCGTCATTATATTGGCCATATGAAAATTGAAGAACTTGCAGTGCCCTACGCTGCCATGACAACTGATCTTGTGACAGGTCACGAAATCTGGTTGCAAAAAGGGGATCTCGCTGAAGCCATGCGCGCCTCCTTCTCATTACCCGGTATTTTCCCGCCGATGTATATGGATGGAAGATGGTTAGCGGATGGCGCCTTGGTTTGCCCCCTACCCGTCGCAGCATGTAGAGCCATGGGTGCTGACATGGTCATTGCCGTCAATCTCAACGCCGACATCATCGGCAAATCCCGCCGTCCTGGTGCGAGCGTACCAACCGCTGCTGGTTTTGATCTGATCAATCTGTTGGAAGAAACCGACAATAAGGACAAACTCTCTCTTATGAGCAGCATGACACGTCGTATTTTCCGCAGAGATTATGACGGCCCAAGTATTTTTGGTGTTATGACCTCATCTCTCAATATCATGCAGGATCGCATTACACGCTCGCGTTTAGCGGGCGATCCACCTGACGTGCATATAGCACCACGTCTTGGCCATATTGGTCTGCTTGAATTTGATCGCACAGAAGAAGCTATTCATGAAGGTGAAGCGGCTGTGATGCGTAAACGCCCCGAATTGGCTGATGCTTTGCAAGTGCTCTCACAAAGCCCGGTCATCGGAGCTAACGAGCCTCTCTAGAGGCTAAAGCTTCTTTCCAATAATTTGCATCTTCATAAAGCGTTGGATCTTTGGCTTTTGCTAAGGCAAAAGCTTCGCGCCGCTCAACGCAGGTTCCGCAGCGGCCGCAATGAATATCCCCACCTTTATAGCACGACCATGTCTCAGAAAGAGGTACACCAAGAGCTATGGCTTGCTCGGCAATACCTCCTTTTGTCACACCAACAAAAGGCGTCAGCAATTTGATATCCGCAAAACCTTCCATGGCCTTTTGTTCCATCTGATCAAAAAGATCAGCAAATTCTGGCCGGCAATCAGGATAAATAAAATGATCACCACTATGGATGGCGATCGCAACAGCATCATAGCCATGGGCTGGTGCAATACCGTAAGCAACAGCTAGCATTATGGCATTGCGATTGGGCACAATCGTCTGCTTCATATTTTCAGCTGCATAGTGACCATCAGGCACAGCAATATTATCGGTCAAAGCTGAGCCCTTCAGATGTTTTGTGATACTGCTGAGATCGATCAGATGATGCGGCACTTTTAGTTTTTCGGCTGCCTTCTGAGCAAAGACCAATTCTTTCTTATGGCGCTGGCCATAGTCGAACGAGACCATGCCGCCCAATTGATTTTGGGATGCCAGAACATAAGCCAAGGTGACGCTATCGAGGCCCCCTGAGACAACAGCAAGTGCTTTCATGCGGCGCATACTCTTAGCGCCTTTCCTTCAAGTCAACTTGCAAGAAGCCATCTTAGCATGTTAAGAACAAAACATGAACATAAAATGCGCTGATGATCAAGTCCAATGGCTCTTTTTGGACCTCAATTCCTTCTTTGCCTCTTGTGAGCAGCAAGATCGGGCTGAGCTACGCGGAAAACCCGTAATTGTCGTACCGATGATGAATGATGCGACCTGCGCCATTGCGGCAAGCTACGCAGCGAAAGCTTTTGGGATCCGCACCGGAACGCGGGTTTGGGAAGCTAAAAAAATGTGTCCCGATCTTCTCGTCATCAAGGCACGACACAAACTGTATGTCGACTACCATCACCGTATTTTAGAAGTTCTGGATAGCTGTATCCCGATTAGTAAAGTGATGTCGATCGATGAAGCCGCCTGCCGTTTGATGGGCAGCGAATGCCATGTCGAGAAAGCCATCGCCCTCTCCCATAAAATTAAAACAACCTTACGCGAGAAAATTGGTGAAGCTATGACCTGCTCAATCGGTCTTGGCCCCAATATTTTTCTCAGCAAAATTGCATCTGGCATGAAAAAACCCGATGGCCTTACAATCATCCGCAAATGTGATCTACCACAAGCTTTGCACCCCCTTAAACTGCAGCAACTTTATGGTGTTGGTAGACGCATGGAAGAGCGGTTGATCCGACATGGCATAAAAAGCGTTGCCACTCTTATGGCAGCATCCCCTTATCAGTTGCGGCGCGTATGGGGTGGTGTGCAAGGCGCCCTTTATTATGAGCTTTTGCATGGCGCCGATTTACAACCACCCTCTTCAGCCTTCATGCATAGCATCAGCCATCAACATGTGTTGGAACCAGAATTTCGTAATCAAGCGGGTGCGCGGCAATTTGCGCAACATCTTTTGACCAAAGCGACCGAGCGCTTGCGCTACAAAGGCTATTACTGCCGACGTCTTGGCATTAGTTTACGACTTGAAGGTGAGCCATCACGCTATTGGTGGAATGAAACGACCTTTGCTGAAACTCAAGATACTGGCTTTTTGATGCAGCAGATGATGCGACTTTGCATCAATTTACCCAGCTTTAAGCCCAAGAAGATTACGGTGTTACTGCTAGATTTAGTTCACACCTCGAAACACCAGCCCGATCTCTTTGCAACGCAGCCCGAGCGTAAAAACTTACTGCCCTTGATCGATAAAATTAATCACCGTTATGGACGTAATACCATCAGCTTTGGTCGTGTCGGCGATGGTGTGCGCAGCTTTACAGGTCACGCCGCCTTTCAGCGCGTGCCAGAACGATTTGAATTTTAGGAAATCCTGGTGACCGCGGCGGGTTTCGAACCCGCAACCCCCTGATTAAAAGTCAGATGCTCTACCGTTGAGCTACGCGATCATCCTAGGAAGGGGGCAAATTAGGGGTGATCCCCCAGCCGGTCAACATGGAAGTATGGCAAAAGACAGAGAAAAAGCTCTGTTTTTAGCTTAGAGGCCCAAGATTAACCCTGCTGCGCCTAAACCCTCGCTTAAAACGATGGCGGAGAGCTAGGAGCTTAGGCGCGACCTGCACAGGCCGACAAAACCGTGGCGCAGATAAGAAGCGATACAATCAGCATGTAAAAAGATGGTTTCAGCATAGTCTTTCTCCATTTCAGGTTGTAGGAAAAGCAGGTTTTTAGAATTGATAGCTCACACCAACACGCATTGTGTGATTGGTCGAACCACCTGTGAATGTGCCACCACCAACGGTAACCGTTTCATTGGGCACATCGGTAAATAGATACTCTAAACGCCCTGTCCAGTTCCCTGAAATGACGGCATCAAGACCAGCACCAGCAGCAGCGCCAGTACGCAAAGTTGTGGTTGAGCCTGCGGCTGATGTCCAGGTCGTGGATGTCAGGGCAAGACCCGCTGTAGCATAAGGAAGATACCGGCCAAAAGCATAACCAGCGCGGCCGCGGAAGGTCATCATCCAGTCTTCATCAAAGCGCGTTGTTGTGGTTGATGTCGCGGGAACACTCATACCAGAAATATCTGCTTCACCACCAAACACCCAACGACCTGATTGAAAGTTATAACCGCCATGGCCGCCGCCAGAGACATCGCCGCCGGTGCCGGTTGGACCACTATGGAATTCGCCCCAGGTACCCCCCAGCTGCACGCCCGCATAAAAACCCTGCCAGTTTGCAGCAGGATCAGAAAAGCTGACGGCCTGCGCAGGTGTCGCTGCGAAAAGCGCGATAACGGCAGACACATATAGAAAATGTTTGGGGAGGAAGCTGCTCTTCATCGTATCACCTATAGATGTTGTGATGTTGGTATCAGCGGATTCAGGGATAAGAGAGAATGGCTTTCTTGTCAATTATCAGGCTTTACTCGCACAAAAACCCTAGTCCCGCACTTCTGGGTTAACTTTGCGACGACCAGATTCTTGCTTGAAACGCTCAGCCAATTGAGTTGCGATGCGCCCACTCACAAAGGGTTTTACATTGCCATTCAAACGGGCAATTTCTTTCACAAAGCGCGATGATACAAATTGAGTACCTTCCGTAGCGGTAAGGAAAATCGTCTCAATCTTAGGGTTCATGCGGTAGTTCATTGCCGCCATCTGAATTTCATATTCGAAGTCAGATGCCGCGCGTAAACCACGAATAATCACAACAGCACCGATCTCACGCGCGAAATGCATCAAGAGATGATCAAACGGCATAACGCTGATGTTTTTTATACCCTTGCGCTTCAATGCTTCAACTTCGCGCTCAACCATTTTAACGCGGGTCTTCGTATCAAATAAAGGACCCTTGCCCGCATTTTTAGCAACGCCAATCACAAGATGATCGACAACTTTTGCGGCACGTTGAATGATATCAAAATGCCCAAGCGTAATAGGATCAAAAGTACCTGGGTAAAGACCGATACGTCCCTCTTTAAGCTTCGGCATCAAGGGCACCTTCGGCTGCATCACCTACATCACCTGTTTGATCATCAAGAGCCGCAACCGAAACAACTTTTTCAGCTTCGTCAACACGGAAAACTGTCACACCTTGGGTCTTACGGCCCGCGATACGGATATCTTTCACAGGCATACGGATAATCTGGCCGCCATCTGAGACCAGCATGATATCTTGCGCATCCTTCACAGGGAATGACGCCACGATATCACCATTGCGTGGCGACATCTCCATGCTCCAGATACCTTGGCCACCACGATTGGTGATGCGGTATTCATAAGAAGATGTCCGCTTACCGTAACCGCGTTGCGAGACCGTCAACAAGAACTCTTCTTGTTGCGCTAATTCTGCAAAACGCTCAGGCGATAGAGTGATATTGGCTGTTGCCTCTTCATCATTGCTACCTTGATCTTCGGTAGCCTCGCCTGTTGCACGGCGTGCAGCATTGGCTTGGCGAATATAGGCAACGCGCTCATCAGCTGTCGCATCCACATGATGCAAGATGGACATTGAGATCACTTCATCTTTATCAGCAAGCTTAATGCCGCGCACACCAACGGACGTACGGCCAGTAAAGACACGTACATCATCAACCGCAAAGCGAATGGCCTTACCCTGACGTGCAGCTAAAAGAACATCATCTTTTTCCGTGCAGGTTTGCACCGAAATGAGCTTATCGCCCTCTTCTAGCTTCATCGCAATAATACCGCTTGGGCGGACATTGCTGAAATCAGAGAGCTGATTACGACGCACAGTGCCGGCCGAAGTTGCAAACATAACGTTGAGTTTGTCCCAAGCGGCTTCATCTTCTGGCAAATGCATGACAGTTGTGATGGTCTCGCCCTGCTCGAGCGGCAACAAATTGACCAAGGCCTTACCACGTGATTGCGGATTACCAAGCGGCAATTTGTAAACCTTCAATTTATAAACGCGACCCAAGGATGAGAAGAAGAGCATCGGCGTATGGGTCGATGCGATGAAGATATCATTGACGAAATCTTCGTCCTTCGTGCTCATACCGGTCCTACCCTTACCACCACGCTTTTGCGCACGATATGTGGAGAGCGGCACGCGTTTGACATAACCTGCATGACTGACGGTGACGACCATATCCTCACGTTGGATTAGATCTTCAATGTCAGATTCAAACTCTTGAGCTTCAATCGTTGTCTTACGCGGCGTCGCAAACTTATTACGGATCTCCAAAAGCTCATCACTCATGATTTGG
>JBASWO010000014.1:0-8864 GCA_049276515.1 Alphaproteobacteria bacterium | reverse complement strand
CGATTATGTTGTTACAAAAATTCCACGTTTTGCTTTTGAAAAATTCCCTGGCACGGATCCAACTTTGACCACTGCTATGAAGTCTGTAGGCGAAGTAATGGCTATTGGCCGTACTTTTCAGGAATCTATGCAAAAGGCTTTGCGGGGACTTGAGATAGGCTTGTCTGGATTTAATGAAATGCGTGCGATGAAGGACGCAGATCAGAGCAGTATTCATGCTGCTTTGGCTAAGCCAACGCCAGATCGTATTCTCGTCATAGCAGAGGCCTTGCGTCGCGGTATGAGTGTTACGCAAATTAATGCGATCTGCAAATATGACACTTGGTTTCTCGAGCAAATTGCTGAAATTGTTGAAACAGAAAAGTCAGTTCGAGAAAAAGGTCTGCCAAAAGATGCTTATGGTTGGCAGATGCTAAAACAAATGGGTTTCAGTGATAAGCGTTTGGGTCAATTGGCCGAGAAGGACGAGAGTTCCATCACCGCCATGCGTCGTAAATTGAACATAACCCCTGTCTATAAGCGTATAGATACGTGTGGTGCTGAATTTGCTTCTTCTACGCCTTACCTTTACTCGACGTATGAAGGAAATGGCATGACGCCCGCGCAATGTGAGGCTGAGCCCACAGACAAAAAGAAAGTCATCATTTTAGGTGGTGGACCAAATCGTATCGGGCAGGGCATCGAGTTTGATTACTGTTGTGTGCATGCAGTTATGGCGCTGCGCGAAGTAGGCTATGAAACCATCATGGTCAATTGTAATCCAGAAACGGTTTCTACAGATTATGATACATCTGATCGCCTGTATTTTGAGCCTTTGACCAATGAAGATGTTATTGAAATCATCCGTAAAGAGCAAACAAAAGGCACTTTATTGGGGGTCATTGTTCAGTTTGGTGGCCAGACACCACTTAAATTAGCGCATGCCTTGCAAGAGCAGAAAATTCCTATCCTTGGAACATCGCCAGATGCAATCGATCTCGCTGAAGACCGCGAGCGCTTTCAGGCTCTTCTGAAAAAAATTAAACTTAAACAGCCAGCGAATGGTTTGGCCCGTAGTCTTGAAGAGGCTGAAAAAGTTGCTGCTCAAATCGGCTATCCGGTTGTTATCCGTCCATCCTATGTCTTGGGTGGCCGTGCTATGGAAATTGTTCATGATGTAGAGGGGCTGCGTCGCTACACGCAAAAAGCCGTTTATGTATCAGGCACAAACCCAGTTCTCATCGATTATTATCTCCAAGATGCTATTGAGGTTGATGTGGATGTTGTAGCCGATAAAGATACAGTCTTTGTCGCTGGAATTATGGAGCATATCGAAGAAGCCGGTATTCACTCCGGTGATAGCTCCTGTGTTTTGCCACCCCATTCTCTACCGCCAGAGATTGTTAAGGAAATTGCCCGGCAATCGGAATTATTAGCCAAATCTATTAATGTCGTGGGCCTTATGAATGTGCAGTTCGCGGTTAAGGATAAGGATATATATATTCTTGAAGTGAATCCCCGTGCCAGCCGCACGGTACCGTTTGTAGCTAAGGCAACAGGTAATGCCATCGCGAAAATAGCGGCGCGTGTTATGGCAGGTGAAAGTCTGGCTTCCTTTGGTCTTCGCGCCAATACCTATAAGCATGTAGCTGTCAAAGAAGCCGTCTTTCCTTTTGCCCGCTTTCCTGGCGTTGACGTTGTGTTGGGCCCTGAGATGAAATCTACGGGTGAAGTTATGGGTATAGATGTCGATTTTGCTCGAGCTTTTGCTAAGGGACAAATGAGTTCCAGCATCAAGCTGCCCATGAAGGGAACGTGCTTTATTTCAGTCAAGGATCGTGACAAAGCGGCCGTTATTGTTATGGCCTTGCAACTTATCAATCTTGGCTTTGATCTGATTGCTACAGGTGGAACGGCGTCAGCCCTCAAGGAGGCTGGTGTGCCGGTTAAGAAGGTCAACAAAGTGTTTGAGGGACAGCCGCATATTGTGGATGCGATGATTAATGACGAAGTGCAAATGATTATCAACACGACCACAGAAGGCGCACAAAGCATGTCGGATAGTTTTAGTATTCGCCGTACGGCCTTGACGCGGGGAATACCCCTTTATACCACTATGCCTGGTGCAAGAGCTGCTATTGCAGCTATTTCCGCTTTACATACAGGCACTCTTGAAGTTACTTCGCTTCAGGATTATCTTAAGGCGTCCTAAAAAAGAGATGTCACTTCAGCATAGCTTAATGCTGAGGGAGTGTTTTGCTTTTTTCAAACTGAGGCAATGATGACCGACAAAGTACCTATGACTAAGCTTGGCTATGACCGGCTTGAAGAAGAACTAAAAAATTTAAAGGGTCATGAGCGTCCTTCTGTGATCAAGGCGATTGCAGAAGCACGTGAGCATGGTGATTTGTCAGAAAATGCGGAATATACCGCAGCAAGAGAGCGCCAAAGTTTTATTGAGGGCCGCATCCAAGAACTGGAAGATAAAATTAGCCGCGCCGAAGTTATCGATGCTTCAAAACTTGACGGTAAAATTGTCAAATTTGGTGCGACAGTCACTCTTATCGATAATGATACCGAAGATAAAGTTGTTTACCAGATTGTCGGTGAAGACGAATCGAATATTAAAGCTGGTCTTTTATCGATTGGCTCACCTTTGGCGCGTGCCTTAATTAACAAGACAGTTAAAGACACTGTCGAGGTTAATACACCAAAAGGTGGTAAATCCTACGAAGTTGTCAAAGTAGAGTTTCGCTAAACATCACAAAATAGCCGTACTTCAAGTCAAAGCTTAGCGCTTGTCGTCATTAGTCGTGGGATCAATGCAATATATTCACGACCTTATTCAGCATCATGGCAATCTATTTTATTTAATCACCTTCATATGGACAGCCTTGGAGGGGGAAACCTTTGTAATTTTTGCAGGATTATTTGCTCAAAAAGGTGCTCTCAATGTGTGGTTGCTATTTTTAGCGGCTTGGCTTGGCAGCATGTTTGGCGATCAAGTGGTTTTTATGATCGGCCGAAAAGTTGGGCCTAAAATCCTCGACCATCTTCCACGCATCAAGCCAGGTGTTGAAAAAGCGGTAGGATGGCTGGATCAGTATGCTGTTCTTTTTATCCTCTGTTATCGCTTTATGTATGGTGTTCGTAATGTCAGTAGCTTGGCGGTTGGCCTCAGCCATATATCATGGAGAAAATTTGCTGTTTGGAATGCGATAGCAGCTTTTGTGTGGGCTGCTGCCTTTGTTGGTGTCGGATATATTTATGGTGACGTTATTTCTCACATGCGCCGCAAGCAAGAAGTCGTAGAAGATAGCTTGCACCAACTAACCTATTCACTGTTAGGTTTGTTTGTTTTTCTGATTGTCATCAAAGTGATTATTATTCGTTGGCATAGATATAGAGTGGCCAAGAAAGCTAAGCTGCTTTCTCAAATTGTAACGAAGCCAAACGCGCATATAAGCCGCCCTGAGCAATAAGGTTCTGGTGCGTCCCACTGGCAACAATACGTCCTTCATCGATCACTAAAATACGATCAGCGTTCATAACTGTGGCTAGACGATGTGCAATAATCAGTGTTGTACGATTTTTCATAAGTCCATCAAGCGCATCTTGAACAAGCCGTTCACTTTCAGCATCGAGTGCAGATGTGGCCTCGTCGAGTAAGAGGAGTGAGGGGTTACGTAAGATAGCGCGTGCTATGGCAATACGTTGACGTTGGCCACCAGATAAGCGCACACCTTTTTCGCCTAAATGCGTATCGTAACCTTGGGGCATGTTGACCAGGAATTCCTCAGCGTGAGCAGCTTTTGCTGCGGCGAACACATCATCTTGTGAGGCTTCGGGTCGCCCATAGGCAATATTGTTATAGGCGCTTGTGGAAAATATTATGGGATCTTGTGGCACTAGTCCTAGGCGAGAGCGTAAGTCATGCGGATCAACAGTTTTAATGTCGATACTATCAAAGCGTATACGGCCACTTTGTGGATCATAAAATCGTAATGCTAATTGGTATAAAGTGGTCTTGCCTGCGCCACTTGGGCCTACAATTGCAACGCGCTCACCTTGGCTAATCTTGAAGGATATATCGTAAAGTGTGGGCTGATTGGGTCTTGCTGGATACGTAAAAGTTACCTTATCAAACTCCAATTCACCCCGTGAAGCGGGCAGCGGAGCGGCAACAAGAGGGGTGGTAATGGCAGGTTTAAAGGCTAGAAGATCAAAAATGCGTTCTGCCGCTGCCGATGCGCGCTGAAGATCACCAATGACTTCGCTGATGGCGCCTACAGCGCCTGCAGCTATAGCTGCGTAGCCTACAAAGGCAGATAATTGGCCCGCTGTGATGGTATGATTTAAGACGTCATGTCCACCAACCCACAAAACGAACCCAATCGCTGAAAAAACTAAAAAGATAATGCTGGCAATAAAGATACCGCGTACGCGTATGTGCGCTTTAGCGGAATCTACAGCGCCTTCAACTTTTGCATTAAATTCATCACGACTAATATTTTCATGGTTAAAGGCTTGTACGGTACGAATGCCATAAATCGTTTCCTCTGCACTCGCGGCAACATCCGCGACGCGTTCTTGATTGATCCTTGAAAGCCGCCTTACCTTACGTCCAAAATATCCAATGGGCCCGATCACCAAGGGGATACCAAGCAATACAAAACCGGTAAGTTTAGGATTGGTCAGCATCATCATGCTGATGCCGCCTACAAGGAGTACAAAGTTACGAAGGGCTACAGAAATAGAAGACCCAATCAAGCTTTGTAAAATAGCTGTATCTGCAGAAAGACGCGAAAGGATATCTCCAGCGCGAGTGACTTCAAAAAATGCAGGGCTTAGTTTTAAAATATGAGCGTAGACAGCGCGCCGTAAATCGCCAATAACACGTTCACCAAGCCAACTAACCAATGAATAGCGAGCGCAGGTTGAGACCGCCAAGATTACTATGGCTCCAAGCAACCAGAATAATGTTGTGTTGAGCATGGAGGGATCGTTTGCAACAAACCCGCGATCAATAACGTAACGCAGTCCACCAACGATACTCAGTACCGTGATGCCGGCGACAAGCAGAGCAATAACCGCACCTGCAATGGCCCCTTTGTAGGGGGCTAAAAAGGGCAAGATTTGGCGTAAAGACTTGTAGCCTACCGATTTTGAGGTATCCGCTGTTTTTCCTGCTTCGGCATGTGACATCAAGAACCTCGTCTAAAGCCTTGAATTTCTAGGACAAGTCTGAGCTTTTTGACCCGAATTAGGCATCAGTTCAATAGGCTATTTTCTTTTAAAAGTATAGCAATTTCATGTGGTTATCTATAAACAAACCTCAGTTTCTTTTATCTTCTGGACAGAGCCGGCGCCACAGAATAGAGAGGAACGTTCAAACGCGAGGCCGATTCCAAAGGCCAGTGCTAATTCGATAACAACAGAAGGCTTAGAGACTATGAGCGATATTGCGGAACGTGTGAAAAAGATCGTTGTGGAACATCTCGGCGTTGATGCGGCCAAGGTCACAGACAATGCTAGTTTCATCGATGATTTGGGCGCAGACAGCCTCGATACGGTCGAACTCGTCATGGCCTTTGAAGAAGAGTTTGGCGTCGAGATTCCTGATGACGCTGCTGAAAAGATCGTCACCGTTAAAGATGCGGTCGATTATATTAATCTAAAAAAAGCGGCTTAAGCGATTTGGCTTTCCTGCTTGTGAATCCGGAATATTGACATGCGCCGTGTAGTTGTAACTGGTATGGGCATGATCTCGCCTCTTGGCGTCGGCGTTGAAGCCAATTGGCGTCGCTTGACGGCGGGTGAAAGCGGACTCTCGCGCATCACAAGTTTCGATGCCAGTGATATTCCATGTCAGGTAGCCGGCACAATTCCGCGCGGCGATGGACCTGAGCAGTTTAATCCCGATAGATTCATCGAGCCTAAAGAGCAGAAGAAGATGGACACTTTCATCCACTATGCCATTGCGGCAGCAGATGAAGCCGTTAAAGACAGTGGGTATGTTCCAGCAGATGACGAAGATCGTGATCGCACAGGTGTTTTGATTGGTTCTGGTATTGGTGGTTTAAATGAAATTTATGAAACTTCGTTGGTGCTTAAAGAAAAAGGCCCCCGGCGTGTTTCTCCATTCTTCATTCCACGCTGTCTCATCAATTTAGCATCTGGTCAGGTTTCGATCATTCATGGGTATCGTGGGCCTAACCATTCTGTGGTTACGGCTTGTGCAACAGGTGCTCACGCCATTGGTGATGCTGCCCGTTTGATCCAATTGGGCGATGCTGATGTTATGGTTGCGGGTGGTGCTGAAGCTGCTGTTTGCCGTATTGGCATTGCTGGTTTTGCCGCCATACGAGCTCTTTCGACAAATTTTAATGATGCGCCAACCCGTGCTTCACGTCCCTATGACAAGGACCGTGATGGTTTTGTCATGGGTGAGGGGGCTGGCGTTGTCATGCTTGAAGAATATGAGCACGCCAAGAAGCGTGGAGCTAAGATTTATGGAGAATTAATCGGTTATGGCCTTTCGGGCGATGCCTATCATATGACGGCTCCAGCCGAAGATGGAAATGGTGGCTATCGTGCCATGCAAATGGCCATGAAGCGTGCCCAAATCAATCCAGAACAAATTGATTACATTAATGCGCATGGCACATCAACGCCGGTTGGTGACGAAATAGAATTCCGTTCCGTCAAGCGTTTGCTAGGCAATGCGGCTGATAAGGTTATGATGTCTTCAACAAAGTCATCTATTGGGCACTTACTAGGTGCTGCAGGTGCAGTTGAAGCGATTTATTCAATCAAAGCAGTTATGGACGGCATCGTGCCGCCCACACTTAATCTTGATAATCCTTCAGAGGGTGTTGCGGGTATCGATTTGGTCCCGCACAAAGCCAAGCAAAAGAAAGTCAACATTGCTTTGTCTAATTCTTTTGGCTTTGGCGGAACCAATGCCTGCTTAATCTTTAAAGCTGCCAACTAAATTAGTCGGCATCATAATAGGTCGTGCCGTCATAATAGCGGTAATACCGGCCATCAATATAACGGTCATAACGAGGGTCATAGTAACCCTTATAGTTTGGATTGTAGTACCTATTCTGTTCATAATAGGCGCGCTGCTCATCCAATTGACGCTGACGTTCAATGCGACATTGCGTTCCCTTATTTCCGTCGGGGCATTCGTGAGCGCAATTCGTCATGCAAACATAGCCTGGATCTTGTGCGGTCGTTGCATAACAGGCTGACAGCAAGAGGCTGATAGCCACTAATGGCAATACTTTTTTCATTGAGGAACTCCTTTACTAACCGATTACAGCATGAATTGTTCGCGAACAATTCGTTCCCCTAGATGCTGATCGGGATCAAATAAAAGCGTCATAGTCTTTTTGCGGTCTAGCCATATTTTTACCATAGCCGCGTTATGGATAACGGTGTTGCCAGCTTCAATTCGTACTGGCCTTTTAGAGGTTTCTAAAGCTTCAATTTCTATGATTGAATCTTGCGGCAATACGGCATTGGTCCAACGCCGAGGTCGATAACCGCTGATGGCTGTAACCACAAGGGTATTAGCATCTAAGGGCATAATAGGGCCGCCGCAGGAATGGTTGTAAGCTGTGCTTCCAGCAGGTGTGGCAACTAAAATCCCATCACCACTATATTGAGCGATACGTTCAATACCATCCACCATCAACTTTAAGCGAGCCGACTGTGGCGTTTCTCGTATGACGGTAATTTCATTAATGGCTTGAGCTGTTTGTTTTTTGCCATCAGCCGATTGGGCCTGAAGACTGAGGGGATGTAAGGCAACTTGATGTGCCTTCTTAAGACGTGCCTCTAACCCCTCGGCTTTGTAATCATTACACAAAAAACCAACGGATTCAGTTCGGCGCATTGCGTAAACAGGCGTGCCTAGGTCAATGACATCATAGAGTGTTTTTAAAACCTGACCATCACCACCCAAGGCGACAACAATATCGGCGCTTTTTAATTCATTTTGGCCATATTGATTCGTCAAAGCTTTGAGTGCTTCTTGTGCTAAGGAATGATGTGATGCTGTGAAAGAAATTTTCATGCGTTGAATTTATAAACCGAGGCCGTTAAGCACCCATTAACAATTGTTGCGTAATTGTAAACATCTTGGTCTTCATATTCAAATCTTTCACGTTTGCCGTTAAATCCGCTGTGAAGGAAAGCGTTTAGAGGGAGTAATCCCATGCAAATAGATATGCATGTTTTGGAGCTTTTGTCCTCCAAGCTTTGTCACGATTTAGTTAGTCCAGTGAGCGCCATCAATAATGGCGTCGAGCTGATTGAGGATATTGGTGGTGGTGTTGTCGATGAAGCCATGAAGCTCATTGGCGATAGCGCCCAGCACGCCTCGCATCGTTTAAAAATGTTTCGCATGGCTTATGGTCGCTCCGGCAGTGAAGGCGGTCTTCCTGTGCGTGACGTTAAACAGGTTGCTGAACAATACATCTCAGGCGGTAAGGTTACTCTCAATTGGGCAGAAGGACAGCTTAGTGACTCAGTTGCTAGTCAGCCGGGTTACTTAAAGGTTGTTTTAAACGCTGTTATTCTTGCAGAAGAAGTTTTGCCTTATGGCGGGTTGATTACGTTGCGTCCAACAGTTGATAGCGTGCTTACGGGGTGCCGTTTAGAGATTGTGGGTCGTAATGCACAATTGTCACCTCAATTAGCCGAGGCCCTAGACGGCACGGCAGCTATACAAGATCTGACGCCGCGCAGTATTCAAGCCTACATCACAGGCAAATTTGCAGCCCATTTCGGTATGAAAATTAAATACGACCAATCCATACAAGACAGGCTGGATCTGAATTTGTTTGCTGCTGAAGTTATGGCGGCTGCCTAAGGGT
>JBASWO010000013.1:0-2276 GCA_049276515.1 Alphaproteobacteria bacterium | reverse complement strand
ACTGAGTAAGTCCATGTCGATCACTCCGATGCCTCCTGACTGTCAGCCAGGGGCGAGGAAAACATGGGTCAATTCTCAGTGAAAACTTATAACCCTCCCGGGTCACTTCTCAGTGCAACTCAACAGACATACTGCGCAGCGCGCACCGGAGGCCGCGGCGATGCTTCAGCAGTGACCGTCTCCGATAGGTTCATCACACCGGCTGCTTTCGTTTAGGCTCCGAGCGGACAGGTTCGACTTCCCACCAAATCTATTGGGAGTCAGGACGAATGTCGTTCTCCGAGAAAGACCGAAAACTTCAGTCGAAAACTGGAAATTCTTTTCCGTCGCCTCAGTCAGTCGAGCCGCTCGCGACAGCGATCGCCACGGCGCTGAAAGCGGAATTCGGCAATACGCCCTCCGCCCACAAGACCGTGGCGCAGCTCACGCGCTCAAACGAGCGCGCGGTTCGCAACTGGTTCGAGGGGAAGAATAGCCCGAGCGGCGAAAACCTGGTTATCCTGATGCGCCACTCCGATCTCGTGCTACGCACAATGCTCGGCCTGGCGGATCGGCAAGATCTCGTCCTGGCGATCGGTCTGGCAAGTCTGCGCCGACAGCTCGTTGATGCGGTCGCCGCGATCGATGGCCTGCCGTCAGGATGAAAGACTCCGGTCAATCGGGCGCGCCGGCTGACAACGTCGACTGGAGGAATTTGGGTATGCTCGCGGAGGAAATTGTCTCGGACCTTTTAACCCGAGAAGTCCTCGCGCCTTCTGCCGCCCGGCCTCCGTCATCGCCAGGGTTTTATGCTTGGTGGTGTCGCGAGGAGCAACTCAACGACGCGTTTCCTAGCATCCCCATGGAAAATAGACCGCCAGTGCCTACGGCTTGGTCGCTACTCTATGTGGGCATTTCGCCAAGCGGTCCGACTAGCTCACGGAATATCGCGATACGCCTCGCAAAGGATCATGCTGGTGGGAATATTGGCGGATCGACATTTCGGCAAAGCCTTGCGGCGCTCCTGACGGGAAGCCTGGGACTTGAACCGCGACGTGGATCGGACCGTTCTCGGCTCGCTTCTGAAGTGCCGCTTTCACGCTGGATTGAGAGCGCATGTGGCGTGACTTTCGCTACCGCTGAGCGTCCATGGGAATTCGAGACGGACGTCATCGCTATTCTCAACCCCCCACTGAATATTGACTGCGGCACCCATCCGTTTCGCCTTGAGGTCAAAGCGCGCCGCGCTGCGCTACGTCAGGCGTGCGGTTTAGGTGCCTGACCCTAAGGTCAATGCAAATATTTTTCCCCTGCGGCCGCGATCCATTCGGCCGTGGACCCGCCGATTTGTACGCCATTGCCGCCGCGAGCCCTACGCCGGTGCGTTCGCTCTTTTCATGTCGGGTCTATCGGCTCCAATCGGCAGCAGACGCTAATCTCGTTGGAGTAGAGTTATGTCGACGAAATCTGAGGCCCTCAAAAAGCGGATGATCCGCCGCCATGAGCTTCGGCAGATCGTACCGCTGGCCGACACCACCATCTATGAGATGGAACAGCGCGGCGAATTCCCTCGTCGCTTTGCGCTCACCCCACGCTGTGTGGTGTGGGATCTGGCCGAGGTCGAGGCCTGGCTGACCGATCGCCTGGCGACAGCCCGGCGATCGCCAATCGACCGGGCGCCGCATCCCGATGTGCGCAAGCGTAAGGCGCGTCCCGTCAAAGCGCCGGATCAGGCGCGAGCATAGGCATCGAGGGCGGAATCAGGACCGGCACGCGCTTCTGCCCTGCCACCCAGGCGTCGATGATATCAGACCATTCCTGCATCATATGCCGCCGCTGGTGCTCGTACTCCGCCTTGTTGTAGACGCCGCGCGAGGACCGCCCATCTTCATGGGCCAGGCACTTTTCGATCCAGTCACTGTTGAACCCCAGTTCGTTGAGCAGGGTCGATCCAGTCCGGCGCAAGTCATGTACCGTGAACGGCTCCAGCGGTAAGCCTTCCTTCTGCGCGCGCTCCACGACGGCGTAGGTGACGCGATTGAAGGTCGCCCGGGACATCGGCGCATCCGCATCATACCGAGACGGCAGAAGGTAGCGCGAGTTGCCCGCGCAAGTCTTCAACGCGATCATGATGTCGAGGCTTTGCTGCGAGAGATAGACGTTATGCGCCTTGGATCGCTTCATGCGCTCCTTGGGGATCGTCCACACGGCGTTCTCGAAGTCCACCTCGTCCCAGACCGCATCCTGCAGCTCGCTCTTGCGCACCATTGTCAGCAGGAATAGGCGCATCCCGAGTC
>JBASWO010000012.1:0-11238 GCA_049276515.1 Alphaproteobacteria bacterium | reverse complement strand
TTCTATACGTTTGATGGCTTGCTTTTTATCAATGACACCTTCACTCACCATATCGACAGCAATTTTGAGTGCTGCAGCTGCCGTGCGTTTGCCTGTGCGGGTTTGCAGCATATAGAGTTTCTTTTGCTGTACCGTAAACTCAATATCTTGCATGTCGCGATAGTGCTTCTCGAGTTTGATGCGCACATCGTTTAATTGCTTAAAAACCTCGGGCATCACTTCTTCCATAGACGGAAGTGCGGATTGATTATCTTTTTTGCCTTTGATGGTGAGATGTTGAGGTGTGCGAATGCCGGCCACAACATCTTCACCTTGTGCATTGACGAGATATTCACCGTAAAAAGCATTTTCACCTGTTGATGGATTGCGTGTGAAGGCAACACCCGTACAACAATCATCCCCCATATTGCCAAAAACCATGGCCTGAATATTCACAGCCGTGCCCCAATCGTGAGGAATGTCATTAAGCTTACGATAGGTAATGGCACGCTGGTTCATCCAGGAACTGAAGACGGCGCCTGCGGCTCCCCATAATTGCTCATGAACATCTTGAGGAAAGGGTTTCTTTTGTACCTTCTCAACAATTGCTAGAGATCCCTCGACGACTTCTTTCCAGTCCTCTGACGTCATTTGTACGTCTTGCGTGTACCCCTTAGCACGTTTGATATCGTCGATGACCTCTTCAAATTTATGATGTGGAATATCGAGAACGACGTTGCTGTACATCTGAATAAAGCGACGATAGCTATCATACGCAAAGCGAGCGTCGCCGCTACGTTGCTTTAGCCCTTCCACAGTTTCTTTATTGAGGCCAAGATTAAGGACCGTATCCATCATACCTGGCATGGATGCGCGTGCGCCGGAGCGCACAGAAACTAAAAGTGGATTTTTTGCGTCACCAAACTGAGCGCCCACCTGTTTTTCAACTTGAGCTAATGCAGAATTGACCTGCTCTTTTAACTCAGCAGGATAAGAGTTCGCGTTGGCGTAATAGTAGGTACAAACTTCTGTTGTAATCGTGAAACCAGGAGGCACAGGAAGACCAAGATTACACATCTCGGCAAGGCCAGCTCCTTTTCCGCCTAAGAGATTACGCATTTCTGGCTTGCCGTCAGCCTTGCCGTTACCGAATGCGTAAACCCATTTTTGCGTGGTCATGGTCAATTCCTTTAAAAACCCATTATCGCTGGCAAAATAGCTGGTGAAACTGCATCAAGCAATGTTGATTTCTGGGGTGATATACACCAGTTTAGGCCTGTACTAATATTTTGGAGGCCTACCCTATGAAACTATCGCGCACCCTATTTCTCGCCTTTATAATTTCTATTGCTGTACAGCCTGCCTATGCATTTAATGATGATGCAGATGTTGTGAGAGCAGCATCGAACATTAATCAAGCTGAGACATCTGCTCTAGCGTCCCTCACTGCTGAGGAAATCAAGACAGCGCTAACATCCTGGGTAGCAGCGATGGAAACTGGATCATCAACAGCTGTTCTACCACTTTATGTTGATAGCGCGATCTTACTGCCTACTTTGTCATCGGAAATTCTAACGACTCCCGAAGCACGTAAAACTTATTTTGATAAACTAACCGCTCATAAAAATCTGAAAATCGAACTGCAACAGGCGATTGCGCGTGCTTATGGCGATACAGCTATTGCCAGCGGTTTGTATACGTTCTCATATACACAAAGCGGCAAAACGGTAAGAATTCCTGCACGTTTTAGCTTTGTCTACAAAAAGGGCGAAGATGGGCGTTTGCTCATCATCGAACACCATTCATCAAAGCTACCAAAACAATAGATTAAACAGCCAGTTTTTCGGTCAAGTAGCTTTTCACTTTATCCAGTGAAACTTTATCCTGCTGCGCTGTGTCGCGGTGACGGATCGTTACGTTTTGGTCTTTCATCGTGTCACCATCAACGGTGATGCAGAATGGTGTACCAGCTTCATCCATCCGTGCATAACGTTTGCCGATACTTTGCTTCGCATCATATTGGCAAGTGTAGGTTTTCCGCAGATCCATATAAAGTTTTTCAGCAACTTCAGGCATGCCCTCTTTATTGATAAGCGGGAAAATGCCGGCTTTAATGGGGGCTAAACTTGGCTTCAGCTTGAGCCATTCTGGTGAAGCCCGACTTTCATCATATTGATAGGCTTCACAGAGAAGAACTAAAACGCCCCTAGTAAGGCCACTCGCTGGTTCAATGACATGTGGCAAATAGCGGCGGTTACCATTTTCCTGATCGATAAATTCTAGGTTTGTTTTGCTATGGGTCTGATGTTGTTTCAGATCGTAATCAGTTCTGTAAGCAACGCCTTCAAGCTCACCAAAATTAGGGGCTGTGAAGGGATATTTGTACTCAATGTCAGCAGTTGCCGCTGAGTAGAAGGCTCGTTCGCCATCGGGAATTTCATGACGGAAGAGATTGGCCTTACTGACACCCTGCGCTTCCCACCAGCGTAGGCGCTCAGCTACCCAAAACTCATACCATTTTGGCCCCTCTTCGGGTGCTACAAAAAATTCCATTTCCATTTGCTCAAATTCGCGCGTGCGGAAAATAAAATTACGTGGCGTGACTTCATTGCGGAATGATTTGCCCACCTGAGCCACGCCAAAAGGCGGACGCACACGCGATGTGTCCATAATATTTTTATATTGAGCAAAAATACCTTGAGCCGTTTCAGGACGTAGGTAAACTTTGCTATCCTCATTCTGGAAAACGCCGACATACGAATGGAACATCAAATTAAAGGCGCGAGGCTCAGTGAGGGTTCCGGGATTTTCAGCATCTGGGCCGACAACTTTAGTCTGCTGATCAGGCTGAAGAGATGTAAAAGGAATGGCCTTTTGCATGTCAAGAGGAAGCAAATCACCGCCCCCTGCTTTCTGAACCATTTTCTTAGCTTTTTTACCAAGAATATCTGCAGCGTCGTCGCCTTCAAGTGTGCTGAGTAATCCTAAAGATTTCTTTTGGCCTGCCTTTTCATACAGGACTTCAATACAGGCAATATGGTCAGCTCTGTACCGCAGTTTTGTTTCGCGACAATCGACCATGAGATCAGCAAAACCACCTACATGTCCTGATGCAATCCAGGTCTGTGGATGTTGGATGATTGTGCTATCAAGGCCTACAATTGAAAGTGGCTTACCATCAGGTCCCAGGGGCGGACAATCCACCATGTCATGCCACCAGGCATCACGCAGATTATTCTTGAGCTGCGTACCTAAAGGGCCAAAATCCCAAAAGCCGTTTAATCCACCGTAAATTTCAGAAGCTGGGTAAACAAAGCCACGTCTCTTACACAAAGAAACAAGGCGGCTCATGAGGGATGTTTCGGGTTGGGCCATAAACTCACGCTGACAATAAAAGACAGCGCAAAATAGCCTTATAGATCAGGGTGGTGCAAGCAGGAATGCGGCATTATTTAACGCCAATAGCGCCGCGAAAGTCAGTTTTATCCATTTTAGCGCCACGTAAATCAGCCCCAGTTAGGTTGGCGTCAACAAAAATGGCACCTTCTAGATTAGCGTCACGTAGATCAGCATCAGCCAATTGGGCCTTTTCAAACCGTGCCCCCATGAGATTAGTTCCTCTTAAATTAGCGTGTTGAAGGCTAGACCCTTCAAAATTAGCCGGCCAATGAATGGGCTTTAAATTACCACTCGATATTAACATAGGAGAAAAATCTGCGCTTTGTAGATCAGCCTTATCCAATCGTGATTGCGACAGATTCATGCCACGACAGTCGGCTTTAGCAAAAGTCGCATCACGAGCATTGCAGCCTGATAAATCTGACATCGTGAAGACGGCATTACGAAATGAGGCACCATTCAGCAATGAGCGCTGTAAACTGGCTGCCTGAAACTGCACGCCATCTAACATGACACGGGACAGGTTGATACCAATTAAATCGGCACGTTTACCTTCACGCCCTAATGTATTGACCCATGTCCTATGATTTGAAATGACTTCTTTAATACTGAGCTCAAGGCTTTCTAAGGATTTTGTCATTTTGGCATGTGTGAAAGCATGGCCATCTTTAGGCATCACAAGGCTGGCCGTTAGATCGGCGCCTTCAAAAACAGCGCCATCGAGATTAGCGCCAAGCAATATGACGGCGCTCATATTGGTGTTGCTAAAATTGCAACCACGCAGATCGGCATTTTCAAAGGTTGATCCATGCAAATTACTGCCTGTAAAATTGACGCCTGTTAGCTTCGCACCCTTAAAGTTTGCAAGGCTAAGATCTGTTGAGAGAGCTATTGAGCTTGAGAATTTTGCGCGCTGGGCTGTAGCATTTTTAAAGACAGCATCATAAAGGCGCAATTTAGCATCTGAAGAATGCACTGGGCTGATTTCACCGCTTTGCTCACGCTTTAACAGCGAGCCATCTGCGAGATTGGCATCATCCAATATAGCGTTGGTGAAATCCGTGCCTTGCATTTGTGCGCCGCGCATATCCGCTTGCGTCAAATCGGCATCATGAAAGGTGGCATTATTGAGTGTGGCGCCAAAGAAATTCGCTTGTTTAAGTCGCGCAAAAGAAAAATTACTATGATTGAGAAAGGTGCCAACAAATTCGGCCGATGCCAGCTTACGCGCAGAAAAATCGAGTTCATGTCCCGTTTGCAACGAGATATCAAAACGCTTACCGCCGCTCAGACCTTTGAGGTACTTTTCATGTTGGATAAAAAGTTCGGCGAGCTCACTCTGCAGGATAACGGCCATGCAGCTTTATACCGTAAACCCTTTACTGGATCATTAAAGCCCATATGTTTCAATGGGATAGATGGTGTCTAAGCAGCCTTCTGAATAGCGCGCTTTGTTTTGGACTGCATGACCCACCAGGCCGCCTTATTTGCCATGCCTTGCCACACCGTATGAGGTTTAAAGCCACAGGCTTTAAAGACCATGGCGACAACACGTTCAACATGTTTTTCCTGATAAAAAGGATAGGCGCGGATCATATAGGCAGATGTATAAAGTGGGCGGTCATACATCGCATCTGCAGGTGTATTCGCAGCAAAGTATGCATAAGCCAATTCGTCATCTTCAGACTCTTGCATGCGTCCAAGACTAATCTTCAAACGCTCAAGACGTGAAAGACCTTCGCGCTGTAAATAGCCCTTAAGATGATCATAAAATAATTTGTAATGTCGCAATTCATCTGCAGCTATGTGCCGGCAAATTGTTTTTAGTACCGGTTCTTCGGTCGCATCTGCTAGAGCTGTGTAATAGGAGCTGGTTCCTGTTTCTACAATGCAACGGGCAATCAACTCACCTGTTTGAGAACCGCGGATTGACTCTTGAGCATTCACATTAACGCGGTAACCGGCCGTATAGCGAGCAACAGCGCTTTGAAAATCAAATGCCGGATCAGCTTTTTGCGCCCAAGCACCTAATGCTTCGCCATGTTGAACTTCTTCAATAGACCATTCTTGGGCAGCTTTTTGAAAGGCTGGGTCGTTTGGAAACACGTTGCACAAATACGTTGCGTAGTCGTGCGCATTATATTCCACCAAGGCGGCGGCTTTAATAATTTTAAGGATCTCTGGGTTTACTTTTGAGGCATCAAATTGATCCCAGGGTAAATCGGCTACTTTCCAACGTTCATTCTGCATAAGGCACCTAAGGGCTGCTTTCTCTTATATCTCTATTAAAAGTTTGGCCTAATAATGGCACAGGAAAGTGCCGAATCAGGGACCGAGGTGTCAAGTGGCTCAAAGTTTTCCTTTAGTTATAGCGGGTGGTAATAACCTTATTGCCCCTTACCTTATGAAGCAATTACACGCTCGCGGGCTCACGGCTGAAGTCCTTTCCCGCCACCATGTACCTGTCCCTGAGGGGTTTAAATTTACCCAACTGGACCTCACCAAGGCCCGCAACTGGATTGCCCCTGAAAACGCTCTCGTCATTAGTTTGCTTCCACTCCCCGTTTTGGCACAGTTCCTTCCGCGTTTTATAGGTATAAAATCAATGCTAGCCGTTGGCACAGCGAGCCGCTTTATGAAGGCGCATAGCCGAAACCCTGCCGAACAAGCCAATGCCGTGAATATTAAAATCGCTGAAGAGATGTTCTTAAGTTGGTGCGTAAGGAGTAATGTAAAATTTACATTGTTACGCGGCGCCATGATTTATGATGGCGTGCGTGATTATAACGTAGTGCGTATGGCGCGCTTTATTCAACGTTATCGTTTTATACCTTTAGCGGCACCAGCAAGTGGATTGCGTCAGCCCATCCATGCTGAAGATGTGGCTAAAGCGATCATCAATTCTTTGGGTAATGAGGCCGTCTATGGAAAGGATCTTAATATTGCAGGAGGTGAAGTGATTACCTACCGAACCATGGCTGAACGTATTTTTGAAGGCCTAGGTATGCTGCCACGGCTTTGGATGCTTGAAACAGGCCTCCTCAAGAAAGGCGTTGAATTGGCATCAAAAACTGGCTTGGTGCGTGAATCTTTTTTCAACACCTCTGTTTTTCAGCGCATGAATGAGGATTTGATTTTTGATGTCGAAGAAGGCTTACAGCTACTGAAGTATGAGCCGCGCGACTTCCATCCAACCATACAGTTTACAAATTAGTCTTGGGCCTTACGCGAAATCCGTTCGATTTCTTTTTGCACAAGACGATCAACGGTGCCTGGTAGGTTTTGATCCAACCACTCTTTGAGAAGTGGGCGCATCAATTCAAGAACCATATCTTCCAGAGTACGTGTGCCATTACCGATAAAGGTGCTTGTCGCTGGTGCTGATGCAAGGCGCTCAATCTGAACAGTGCTTGCTAGAGCCGATAGTGACGAAGCCGCTGTTGCTGCGGTCGGAGCAGATACAAGTTCGGGGGCTGCTGCCGGCTTTGCTGGTGTAGCAGTTACGGGAGCGGGTTCGGGTGCGGCCATGACAGGTTCCTCAGCAGGTTGTGCAGGGGGTGTAACATTGACCACAGAACCGTCATCCTGCACCATTTGTGTCAGTTCAATTACATCGGGGTTTGCAGCAGCGTCGGCACCTTCAGCGGGTGCAGCAGCTGGATCATCAGAAATGATTTTACGAATGGAGGCGAGAATTTCCTCCATGGAGGGTTCGGCATTGCCTTGAGCAGGTTCTTGAACTTCAGCCATGTCGACTCGCACAAACGAAAACGATAGTCTTTAAGTGTATAGCTTTTTCAAGGCGTTGCAAGGCGGAAACCATCTGGAATCAGATGCTCACGACCTTGGGGCTGGTATCCTGTTTTCCATGAAGATCAAGGATATAGGGAACACGAATATCAAAGCGCGTGCCGCGATAGAGTTCAGAGTAAACTTTAATCACACCACCTAGCTGGCGGACTTCCCGATCCACAGCTTCCATTCCGACGCCATGGCCCGATAAATCAGTTACGTTTTCACGGGTCGAAAAACCCCAAGAGAAGATATGCTGAATGATGGCTTGATCATCTTCATGACGCCAGCTTCCATGCGGATCAATGGTGGCGAGTTTGGCGCGAATGCGCGAGGGGTCAATGCCGTTACCATCATCACTGATAATGATATGCAGCCATTCACGGTGCGTATCATCAAGTGCGATATCTGTATGGATCGATACTTGTCCTGCGGGATCTTTGCCTTTGGCCATGCGGGCGACAGGAGATTCAATGCCGTGATCGACAATATTACGGCAAATATGCGTTAGCGAAAACAGCATTTCCTGAATGGGTAAGGTTAGAATACGTGGATTGCTTCCGGTAAACCGAACCGGCTTCACTTGTTTACCCGTTATCTCGGCGAGATCATGAAGTTCACGATCAAACTGATGGAAACAATCATTGGCATGCACAGCTGCAATCTTGCTGAGGAAATGACGAATAAGTGCAGGATCAGCGCGCCGTGCTTCCATCTCTCTTGCAAATTCGTAGACAACCGACTCTTCGACCTCATGCATGTTGCCGCGGCCTTCATAGTCTTGACCGATAAGGTCTCTGACCTGTTCCATGACAGCTGTAAGGCCAGCTTCGATGTCTTTGCCAGCTTGTCTTAAGTGTTCTTGGAACATTTGATCTGAAGTAATAGTTTCACTGCGTAAGGTGGTTTCAATTCTATGAATTGTGTCGCCCAATTCATCCAAATGATAGTGTTTAACAGCTGCTTTTAAGGTATGTAGGAGTCGCAGGATGGCGGCCGAATCTTCACGCTTAATTGGCTGCGCAGCTGATTCAACAAATTTGCGAATATGTGTAACTGTAGCTAAGAACTGATTACGTTCTTTGAAGATGCGGCAAATCATTTCGGCATAGCTTTGTTGCTGTTGCGCGCGTTCTTGAGCTTCAAATTCTTCTGTTTGGTCTGTCGCAATGACAACCACTTGCGATAACACGCCGTCCTTTGCGCGTATTGGTTTGTAGATCAGGATAATGCGACGACCTTGGCTGTGCGTATATGTCTGAGGCAAAAATTTAACAACATCATCAAAACCAAGCGCATGGTTAGGCATAAAAAGAATATCCATCCAGTCCTTAAAATCGGATAGTTCGGCTTCAGGAATATGTAAAACTTCTTTGATATTTTTTCCGGCCGGAATGGTTTCCAAGAGATCTAAGCAGGCTTGTGAATAAACGGGCCCGCAGGCACCTTGAGCATCGAAGGAGAAGAAGCCCTGCCCCAAGCTGTTAACAAGAACTTCTGTCAAACGCGCCTGATCACTAACGTGTTTGTGAACCTTATAGTTCATGTAATAAAGATACCCGATGCCCGCCATGGAAGCGGCCGTCATAATGTAAAAGGCTTGTGCTTGAGCAACTGGTGGATAGCCAAATACCGGTAAGGCAACGGCGACCAACAAGACCAGAACGATGGCCGTCATACCCACGAGCGAGGTGTGAATGATGTCAACGTGCCGCGTTGCTTCTGAGAGTGCAGCCTTACCAGCTACAGGATCAATTTTTGATCCCGCCGGCGGCGAGCTTCGTATTAGCTGTGAGGGGTCCATGTCGGACATGCTGCCCGCACCTTACTCTAACTGGCTTTTTCGGTATGCAGCGCGACGTACACTTGAAAGAGTTGGCCATCAAGATGGAACGGCACAATCATGTAACGGCCACGATGAAATTGACTAACGAAATGCCCTTTGCCCGTCACAACGCATGGGATGCCCAGTTTTAATTGGTAACCGCGCTGTGCAAGACCAGATTTAATCTGACCAAAAATCATGTTGGTGATTTCGCCAACAGCATCGACCGCCATTTCATGTGTAATGGAAACGGAGCGGCCAACAACTTGCGGTAATACATCGCGAACGGTTTCAAAGGTCAGGCATAAAGTAAGCGTGCCCTCCAAATGAGCTTGAACCATGCCAATGACACCAGAGACGTCACCAACAAGAGAAACCATGCCCTCGCCGACCTCGTAAGGTCCGGGAACAACTTCAACGCCAAATGTTTGGCGCATAGCATTCGTAACTGCGGTGGCAATTTCTTTTGCCAGGCCGTCATCGAGCGCCAAATGCGGCTGTGAGATAGCTTTGATTGCTTCGGCCATGGGGATTACCCGTTCAATGCTTGAGAGGTTTGACGCTTACGTTTAATCCATTCGTGGATTTCAAATAGCTTCTTGCTTAAATCAGCAGGTGATACAGGCTTAATGATATAAGAGGTCGCACCAGCTTTAATGGCCTTCATAATGTTTTGCTGTTCAGATTCAGCGGTCAACATCACAAAGGCTGTATTGGAGTATTCGGCTTTCGCGCGGAAATAACTCAAAACTTCAAGTCCTGAGATGGTGGGCATATTCCAATCAAGGAAAACGATGTCGTAGGGTTGATTGGCATCATACGCTTTTTGCACAAGATCAATTGCCTCATTTCCATCGGCAGCGGTCTGCACGTTGGTAATTTTGGACTCTTGAAGCGTGTTGCGCACAAATTGACGGATCAGGAAATGATCGTCCGCAATAAGAACTTTCAGGTTAGCCAGCTGACTCACAATACTCTCCTCTACTGGATGCTACGCTATGGGTTACAAATCTTCGGCAACGCAAAGGCATCACCTATGACAATAGACTCGTGGGAACCCCATAACGGAAAGGCAATTCAGCAAAGGGATTTTTGCCATAAAAACCTTGCCGTATGGTTAAAGATAGATTGCTGGTATTTAACGATTAGGAAAACACTAGAGTGGGAAGGCTATTTTAGCGCATTTTTTGAAAACAGGTTGGTTATTTCGCCTTTGTAACGAATCCCCAAATTTAGGCCTTTTTGACCTGATTTAGGATATTTTCAATAGAACTGCGCACGATATCCATGGCTGCCATACCATCTATGGTCCTTAAAAGCCCTTTTTCTTTGTAATACGGCAGTATTGGAGCCGTTTGCTCCTGAAATACCTTAAGTCGGGTTTTCATTGTTTCAGGATTATCATCAGGACGGCAAACGAATTCTGTGTGTCCACAGGCATCACACACGCCCTCCTTTTGCGTTGGTTTAAACTTACTATGGTAACCCATGCCGCAATGAGCACAGGTAAAGCGGCCCGATACACGCTCGATAAGGGCGGCCTCATCAACTTTTAGCTCAATCACGGCATGAAGCGCTTTGCCATGCGTGGCTAGCATTTTATCAAGCGCTTCCGCTTGAGGGACTGTACGCGGAAACCCATCCAGTATAAATCCAGTTTCACAATCAGGCTGGGTAATGCGCTCCTGGATCATTTTTATCATCAGATCATCAGGCACTAATTTACCTGCATCCATAATTTTTTTAGCTTCCAGACCTAGAGGCTCGGCGCGCTTAATCGACGCGCGTAACATATCGCCAGTTGCGATCTGCAACATGTGATACTTTTCTTCCAGTAATTTAGCTTGCGTACCCTTGCCAGCTCCGGGCGGGCCCAACAGAATGATGTTCATTCCAGATCCGCTGTTCATTTCATCCGAAGCTTGGCCTTTTTGATGAGGCCTTCATATTGATGAGCAATAAGATGTGACTGCACGCGTGAAATCGTATCAATGGTAACGCTCACCACAATCAAAAGTGACGTGCCCCCTAAGTAGAAAGGAACAGAAGCCTTGCTCATCAAAAATTCGGGTAGCAAGCATATAGCTGTTAAATACATAGCCCCCAGAACAGTCAGGCGCGTTAAAACAAAATCGAGATAATCCGCTGTGCTATTGCCAGGGCGAATGCCAGGCACAAAACCGCCTTGCTTCTTCAAATTATCAGCTGTTTCAACGGGATTGAAAACTACGGCTGTGTAGATA
>JBASWO010000011.1:0-2245 GCA_049276515.1 Alphaproteobacteria bacterium | reverse complement strand
CCTCGTGAAGGGGCAGTTGCTCGCGCAGCAGGGCCTGGAGGTCCGCGGTCGTGCGGAACCGGATCACCCGAACGGACGTATCGGGCGGACCCAAGGGTTCCGGCACGGCGCCCACGGGCCCGAGGAGGAGGGTGACGCGCAGGCCCCTGGAGGCGGCATGCGCGGCGAGAGCCACGCCCAACCGCCCCGACGAGCGGTTCCCGATGTACCGCACACAGTCGATCGGCTCGTGGGTCGGGCCGGCGGTGACCAGGATCGTGCCGTGGAGTGTCGCGGGGCGCATGCGGCGGGCGCCGCTCGCGGGTTTGATGGAGCGCGCCGGGATCAGCATAATGCTTCCCCCCTCGGAGGGGCAGGGCGAGGCCTGAGCCGCGCTCGTTTCGCCTACCATCGCACGGACGACCCACGCAACGCATGGCACGATCGCGAAAGAAACTCGGTGAGATCCTCGTGGGCTGGGGGATGGTGACGGCCGACCAGGTCAACACCGCCCTGGGCATGGCCAAGGGCTCGGGCAAGCGGTTCGGCGAAGCGCTGATCGACGCGGGGTACGTCAAGGAAGAGCAGGTCGCCAAGGCGCTCGCGAACCAGTTCGGGATGCCCTACTTCGATCTGAGCGACCCCAAGAACGAGGCGTCGATCGACATCAAGCTCGCCCCGGACGAGCTGGTGAAGAAGCACCTGATCCTGCCATTGTCGAAAGCCAACGGCAGGCTCCAACTGGTCATCCACGACCCGATGGACCTGGAGCTGCTCGACATGCTCCGGTTCCGGCTCAACGCGGAGATCGAGCCGCGCATCGCCCCGAGGGGGCGGATCAAGGGGTTCCTCGACAAGGCGGGAGGCGGGAAGTCCGCGGTCCCCACCGAGTCGATCATCTCCGCCTCGATCGACACGTCGCTCGACAAGTCGGTGGACGCGTCGATCGACCGGGACGCGGCGCCCGAGGCGCCCATCATCAAGCTGTGCTCAAAGATCATCGTCGAGGCGGTCAAGATGCGGGCGTCCGACATCCACATCGAGCCGATGGCCGACCGCGTGCGCCTGCGCTACCGCATCGACGGCGTGTGCATCGAGCGCGACAACCTGCCCAAGCGCATGCAGAACGCGGTGCTCACCCGCTTCAAACTGATGGCGGGAATCAACATCGCCGAGAAGCGCATCCCCCAGGACGGGCGCATCAAGCACGAGGTCGACGGGACGAACATCGACTTCCGCGTCTCCGCGTGCCCCGCGTACCACGGCGAATCGGTCGTGGCCCGTATTCTCCGGCCCGATTCGGTCCGCATCGGCCTCGAGAACCTGGGCTTCGAGCCCGACCAGCTCGAGGCGTTCCACCGCATCATTCGCCGGCCCAACGGCATCTTCCTCGTCACCGGGCCCACCGGCTCGGGCAAGACCACCACGCTCTACTCCGCGCTCGACATCCTCAACAAGCCCGACAAGAAGATCATCACCGCGGAGGATCCGATCGAGTACGCGTTCACCGGCATCAACCAGTGCCAGGTGCGTGAGTCGATCGGCATGTCCTTCGGCGCGATCCTCCGGTCCATGCTCCGCCAGGCGCCCAACATCATCCTGGTGGGCGAGATCCGCGACAAGGAAGTCGCCGAGGTGGCGATCCAGGCCGCCCTCACCGGCCACCTTGTGTTCAGCACGCTCCACACGAACGACGCGCCGTCCGCGATCACGCGCCTCATCGACATGGGCGTCAAGCCCTTCCTTGTCGCGTCGTCGATCCAGGCGGTGATGGCACAGCGGCTGATCCGCGTGCTCTGCCCCAAGTGCAAGGCGCTCGACCCCAACCCCGACCACAAGATGCTCCGGCTCGTGCACACCACGCCCGAGGAGGCCGCGGGCAAGGTCTACAAGGCCGTGGGCTGCGACAACTGCAACAGCACGGGCTACCGCGGGCGCAAGGCGGTGTTCGAGATGATGGTCATGAACTCCGAACTGCGCGAGCTCGCCTTCAAGTGCGAGTCGCTCGCCGTGCTCCGCGCCGCGGCGCTCGCGTCGGGCATGCGCAGCCTCCTCGACGACGGGAAGATCAAGATCCTCAAGGGCGTCACCACCCCCGACGAGATCTCCCGCGTCGCGCAGGTCACCGGAGTCGAGGGAGTGGGGAACGACTAACGAGCGCCCGCCAGCGCCGCCAACCGAGGCTCAACCATGTCCAGCATCCAGATCGACCGCCTCCTCGACACCGTCATCAAGCTCGGCGCCTCCGACCTCCACCTCACCGTCG
>JBASWO010000010.1:0-4225 GCA_049276515.1 Alphaproteobacteria bacterium | reverse complement strand
CAACATAATCGATGGTCGGCTCAAAAGAAGCCGGCGTCCCAGCGATGTCATTTTTCAATTCATCAAGCGTATAGCCAATCGCCAGTTTTGCAGCGATTTTAGCAATAGGGAAACCTGTAGCCTTACTCGCCAATGCCGAAGAGCGGCTCACGCGAGGGTTCATTTCAATGACAATCATACGTCCATCTTCAGGATTGATGGCAAATTGTACGTTTGATCCACCTGTATCCACGCCAATTTCACGCAGCACTGCAATCGATGCATCGCGCATAATCTGATATTCTTTATCAGTCAGCGTTAATGCAGGAGCGACTGTAATACTATCCCCTGTATGAATGCCCATAGGATCAACATTTTCAATGGAGCATACAATGATACAATTATCATTACGGTCACGCACGACTTCCATCTCGTACTCTTTCCAACCGAGCACGGACTCTTCAACCAAAACTTCACCGACCGGGCTTGCAGCAATACCGCTTGCACATATCTCCGCATATTCTGTGCGATTGTAAGCAATACCGCCTCCCGTTCCACCTAACGTGAAGCTTGGACGAATGATGGCAGGCAATCCAATTTCAGGCAGAGCCGTTTGCGCCTCTTCCATACTTTTGATAACGCGGCTCTTAGGGCATGAGAGGCCAATTTTCTCCATTGCCTCACGGAATAAGAAACGATCTTCAGCCTTTTCAATCGCAGCACGGTTTGCGCCGATTAACTCAATACCAAGACGCTCTAAAGTTCCGTCTTTGGCTAAAGCCATCGCTGTATTTAGCGCTGTCTGCCCACCCATAGTTGGCAACAATGCATCTGGCTTTTCGCGCTCTAGAATTTTAGTCACCATGGCAGGCGTAATAGGCTCAATGTACGTAGCATCAGCCATATTAGGATCTGTCATGATGGTGGCAGGATTAGAATTCACCAAAATGATGCGATAACCCTCTTGGCGCAGAGCCTTGCAAGCCTGAACCCCTGAGTAATCAAACTCACATGCTTGGCCAATAATGATCGGACCAGCACCAATGATGCAGATTGATTTTATGTCAGTACGTTTGGGCATCGCTACCTTCTTCCTTTAAAAATTCGGGCCACTTTAGTGCAGAAAAACTGTCTGTAAAGTCATCTGTCCAAGGAACAGCCTTTGGTGGCGGTAAATCCTGCCAACCCTGGCTGCGAAGCTTGTTAATGACTGTTTCGTCAAGCGTAAATGCGACCCACGGGGCTGGTATGACGGGAATATGGCCCCAAAGGTAGCGTTCTTTGTCATTAAGAGGTTTATAGGTTTTAGATAAGCCTTGTAGCCCTAAAGATTGAGCAACGGCGCTAAGAGGCGGCATTAAATCATAGGATTGACTATAAATGTGAAGAACAATAACGCCTTTAGGCGCTAACCGATTAAGATAGGTTTGAAAAGCTTCTTTTGTTAACAGATGGAGAGGCAAAATATCAGATGAAAAAACATTAAACACCATGACGTCGTACTGAGCGTCAACGCCTTGCTCAAGCTGTTTACGAGCATCCCCCATATGAAAACGCGGCTCACCGCAATTTTTAATGTACTCAAACCAATTCTGAGCAAGATATACAACTGCAGGATTAATTTCATAGGCTGTAAATTCCCGACCAGCCTCTTTATAGCAAAGCACTGTACCTGCACCAAAACCAATCATGGCAATTTTTTGCATATTCGGAAGCGCCATCACCTCGCCTACAGGACTCTTGGCCCCAAAATAACTTATCGGCGCTACTGCAAAATGAGGTTTGATTTGCTGAAGGCTATGAATTTGTGACCCGTTGTATAAAACACGGTAGGTGGAATTGGCATCACCATAATCATAGATCCGCGATACACCATAAAAATTACGCTTAATAACCAAGGGACTCGCGGCTTGGAAAACGGGAGCTACCACACATAATAAAATGACGACAGCCATTCCGCCGACATACAAAATCTTTTTGCGTTTCTCTATTTTTGAGCCAAATAAAATGGGATGCACGAAACAACTTAATAACGCGACAACCATGAATTCAATGGGCAAGGAAAAAATGAGTGGCGCCACAAATACATTAAAAAGACCTCCTAGCGCTCCGCCCAACGCTATCCACACATAGAAACCTGTGACATTTTGAGACAATGGACGGAGCGAAATTAACTTGAAGTGGCAAATGAGCGCGGTTAGGAAAAATGCAATAAGAGGAAAGATTGTATAAAAAAGACCAGTCCCAATAGAGAAAGGTTGAATAATAAAAAGCAGTGCTATCGCCAGTACACTCATGGGCTGAGCATACAAAAGCCAGTTTGGCAAGGATGTGCGATCGTGTGAAAAAGCCCACACAAAAGTCAGCAAAT
Source organism: Alphaproteobacteria bacterium (assembly GCA_049276515.1). Taxonomy (GTDB): domain Bacteria; phylum Pseudomonadota; class Alphaproteobacteria; order UBA9219; family UBA9219; genus JAATFY01. The sequence goes on along the minus strand of JBASWO010000010.1, from coordinate 1,875 downwards.
AAAGAGCCAGCGGCACTATGTACATGAGAGGCAGCCACACATTATCTAGCGTTGTGTATGCCGTCACACCGATCATTAAACTTGAAGGCACGAAAGAAAGAAAAATCCACTGGGCTTTACGCGTCCAAGTAGTGGCTAATTCTTTTTGTCTTACTTTGCCCTTCAAAGTCTTCGTCAGCTTCTGCCCAAGCATCATGCAGATACAAACAGTAACAATCAGCAGACTATAGCCGACCTGCCATATCAATGTTTGTGCCTTAAGACCGAAGACACGCTCAATCCATAAAGGATACGCTAACAACCCAAGAAAACTTCCCACGTTGCTTGCGGCAAAAAGAAAGTAAGGACTTTGACCGCTGCACATCTCAAACAATCTTTGCAAACTAGGACTTAAAGTAGATAAGCCTATAAAAGGAATGGCCAAAGCTGTAATGAGCGCAAATAATACGGATGTGCTTTCAGGTATTTCGGATTGATCAATGCTCAGTTGCACAATATGCAAGGGTAGAAACAGCAATCCCAGCAACAACAGTAAAAGCACGATGCTCAAATGATAACGCACAGAAATAAAGGATAAAAAATGCGCCAACGCATAACCAATGAGGATAGAAAATTGGAAAAACGCCAATGCCACCAACCAGCCGCTCGGCGCCCCGCCCACCATAGGTAGTAGCATTTTACCTACCATGGGCTGCACACTGAACATGAGAACTGCTGATAAAAATAAAGTTAGGCAGAACACTATATTGATTTGTTTTACTTTAACGCTGGTTGACATTTTTGAGTTCCAAATAAATTAATTCCCACGATAAGGCACTTAACGGGTTAGAATAATCATCAGTCCATGTCGAAATTTCTCGTGTTAGCCTGTCGCCCCAGCCTCTTTTAATATAAGGTTTTTCAGACTTTTCTGGCTTGATAGCGATAACCCACAGACTGGGCATAGCCGTAATCTCTGAATCTGAGGGCACAAACAATTTATAATAAGGTTTCAGTCCTGCCGCTTTCGCAGCCGCAAAAGCGACCTGAGGCAAGCTGTAATAACGATTGGTTACATGCAGCGCGATAACGCCATTCGGAGAAATACGGTCGGCATAGAGCTGCATTGCTTCTTTTGTTATGAGGTGAACGGGGATTGCATCGGAGGTAAAAGCATCCACAACCAAAACATCATGACGAGTATCGACAGCTTGCTCGAGGAGTTTACGCCCATCACCAATTTTTATTGCAGGCATTCCACAATGTTTAAAATAATAAAACCAACTTGCTAGCTTTGGCATCAGGGGATTGATTTCATAGAAAGTAAAATGACGATCAGGCGCCATATGACAAGCTAATGTGCCTGCCCCCAACCCAATCACGCCAACATTTGCCGGCCTTTCCAATTGGATGACATCCCCAATAGGGCCGGAAGGACTATAATAAGTTGAAGGAACAAGATCAATTTTAGGAGAAATTTGTTCAATGCCATGCGCTGTTGAGCCGCTATTTAAATAGCGCAGCACAAATTGATTAAACGGAATATCGATAACCTGAACGATACCAAAAAAATTTCTTCCATACTCTTTAACGGATGTTTCACTTGATAATAAATAATTCGTTGGCAACATAAGTAGAGCCGCGAAGAACAAAACCTTTGGCTGTATCGCTATGACAAATAAAGAAGCCAAAACGAGTAAACCCATATTCCAAAACTGGAGAGAGCCGAACATGGATATGGTTAGGCATAATACAATATAGCCAGCGGCTAATGCCGCAAGTGCTACAGTCTGTCTCTTGACCTTAAGAAAATAGGAATTCAGGAGGCACGCTGATAGAGCGACAACAATGAACTCATAGGGTAACACAAAAATAAATGGCACTATAAAGGCGTTA
>JBASWO010000009.1:0-2843 GCA_049276515.1 Alphaproteobacteria bacterium | reverse complement strand
TTGTCAGCAATCCAGCTTCGCGCGTTGGGAATAATGGGTTTGGGCCAAAGACGCGTATATTCATCCATGGCCCAGTTCTCGATTTTGACATTCAGGACAAAATCAAGATCACGATCTGGAAATATGGGAGGCGTTCCGGCACCTGTTAGACTGAAAGTCGCTTGGCCAAAATCCGCTTCCGCAACAGTAATATCCAAATGACCTTTGGGCTCACCATACTGAGCTTTAAATTTGAGGCTTTTGACGTCGCGTGGTATATCCCAGAAATCAGGATGATTAATCCGACCCACACCACCTTGCATGTCCATACCGCCTGCTTGGACATTCAGATCAGTATCAAAAGCAATAATGAGTTTACCCGTTAAGGGTAGATCAAAAATAGAAGCCATTCCAAGTCCCACAGTGCTGGGATGACCACCGGCAAATAAGGAAGGGGTTATGTCATTTAATTCCGTCTCAATGACATGCATATCCTTCTGTGGGTCATAAGTATAAAGCACATCAACCGTAGAGACTTTATCTTTTTGTGTTAGCTCAACCTTAGCCTTGCCTGACATGATATCATTAATACGCTCAAGACTGATTTCGGGGATATGCACTTTCCAGCTTTTTTGTGTACTGCTGTCATGAACATCAAATTCAGCATTACTGATAATGAGCTTATGGGTAATAAAGGCATGCGCTAGGTTGTTGGCAATATCAGCAACAGTGTCTTTTAAATCACCCTTTGTCTCGCTCGCACCTTCATTGGATTGCGAAGTCATATGGCCAAATTTTATTTCGCCATTTGAATTATGTTCCAATTTTATTTGTGGGCTATCAACAACAAGAACTTCAGGCAGAAATTGCCCCACAGCCAGACCAAAGACATTCAACTGAACATCTAACTTGGGCACTTCAGCAATAATCGCACCTTTTTCATCAACAACTTTAATGCCGACAGCATTAAGTGCGACCGAAAGCTCAATATTGTTCCATGTCAGCATGGATGAGGTAATGGTCGTACGCGTACCAGGGATGTACCGATCGATGCTTTTTTCAATATAAGGCGTCAAAAAAGACGAGGAAATCGGTTGTGTACTTAAGCGCCAGACCGCTAGCGCAGCTAAAATTATTAGCACGCCCAAAAAGACGGTAACAAATTGAAGAATGTATCTGAACGTACGTTTCATAAAACTCAAAGGTCAGCGGCAAATCAGTCAGCAGGATAAAGGATGTCCTTGACATTGCAAGGACATACGCCTTTTCTGTGAGCCTTATTGACCAGATTTATGGAGCCCAACGATGGCGCGTACAGCCAAAAAGAAGAAAGCCGTAAGCAAAAAAGCTAAACCTACAAAAAAACCGGCAAAACCAATCAAAAAAGCGAAAACCGTCAAAGTGATTAAAAAGGCGGCTCAGCCTAAAAAAGCTACAAAATCTGTGAGTATCGTAAAGTCAAAAGTATTGGCGATTGGCTCAAGTGTACCTGATTTTGATATGCGTGCCACCATCATTGGCCAGGTAAGTCGCACATCCCTCAAAGGCAAACCTTTTGTGCTCTATTTTTATCCGAAAGATGACACATCAGGCTGCACAGCTGAAGCGTGCGAGTTCCGCAACAACCTTTCTATCTTCAATAAAGTGAATGCCGCCATTATTGGTGTTTCTAAAGACAGCATTGAAAGTCATGAAAAATTTAGCCGTAAATACAGCCTCAATTTTCCACTCGCATCAGATGAAGGCTCAGATATATGCGAGCGCTTCGGAACTTGGGTGCAAAAGAGCATGTATGGTCGCAGCTATATGGGCATCGAGCGCACAACATTTCTCGTAGATAGCAAAGGTATTATTCGTGGCCTCTGGCGCAAAGTAAGTGTCTCGGGTCACGTTGATGAAGTTAAGAAAGCACTTGAAGGATTATAATTGGCTGTACATCCCGCCAGTCTAGAGACGATTGTAAAGGCCGCAGCCATGTTGCGTGAAGGCAAGCTTGTTGCCTTCCCAACAGAGACGGTTTATGGACTTGGCGCAGATGCAACTAATGATCGCGCTGTAGCTTCCATTTATGCCGCCAAAAATAGGCCCGAGATTAATCCTCTCATTATTCATATAGCCAGTGTTGAAGCTGCAAAAAGTCTTGTGGAATGGAATGAAACTGCACAATCTCTTGCTGATCAATTCTGGCCAGGCCCCCTCACCTTAGTTTTAAAACGCCGCAAAAATTGCCCGATTTCTTTATTGGCTAGCGCCGGCATGGATACTCTGGCCATTCGCATTCCTGCGCACCCCGTGGCACGTGATCTTTTAAAGGCTGTTGGATTGCCGATCGCCGCTCCAAGCGCCAATGCATCAGGCAAGTTAAGCCCGACAACAGCTTTGCATGTAGTGGAATCCTTAGGCGATAAGATTGACATGGTTTTAGCGGGCGGCAAATCACAAATCGGTCTTGAATCAACTGTCCTCACTCTTCTCTCGCCGGAGCCAACGCTTTTGCGTCATGGTGCTGTTACAAAAGAAAAATTACAACGCCTCCTGGGCTCTGTTGGTGATGCCAGTCTCACTTTAAGTGAAGCTCCCCCTTCTTCACCCGGAATGTTAGCCAGTCATTATGCCCCCAATCAGCCTTTGCGATTAAATGCGAACAGCGTGAATGAAGATGAAGCCCTCCTGGCCTTTGGTCCAACTATGATCAAAGGGGGAGCTACACGTTTGAACTTAAGTGAAATAGGTGATCTAGACGAAGCTGCTGCTAATTTATTTGCAATGCTGCATCAGTTAGACCAACCCAAATTTAAAATGATTGCGGTTATGCCAATTCCGAATGAGGGTTTGGGTGTTGCCATTAATGACCGGCTGAAACG
>JBASWO010000008.1:0-46930 GCA_049276515.1 Alphaproteobacteria bacterium | reverse complement strand
CTTTATAGGTGGGCTCTGTGCTGGTACGGCCACCGCGCTGCGACGGCGTACTGGAACAATCCGCAACAGCCAAAAGCAAAAAGGCGGAAAGGAGACGATAGGTTAGAGACATTATTTAATCCGATCCGCAAGCATGCCAACCGAAGTGGCAAAATAAGTTGAGCGATTCCATCGCATCAAGGCTCGGAAGTTATCATAGACCAGAAAGCTGCGTCCATCGGCACCATCTGGCTGTATTAATGAGGCTTCATGCGGTTTATCGGGTAAATTGCTGCCATCAAGGCTACGAACACCTAAAGCCTGCCACTCAGATAATAAGCGTTTTTTATCAAGCCCAACCTCAGCCGAGAGATCATTATTCAGAGCCACTTCACGGCCCCAAGTTTGATCGGCCTTCCATCCTTCAGCAGCTAGATAATTTGCAATCGAGGCGAAGATATCTGGATAGCTTCCCCAAATATCGCGCTTACCATCTTGATCATAATCAACCGCATAACGCAGATAGGTGGATGGCATAAATTGGCACTGCCCCATGGCCCCCGCCCAAGACCCATTCAGATCGGCTGAGGCTTTACGTTCCTGATCTAGAATACGTAATGTATTGAGCAATTCTTTTCTAAAAAATTCTGCTCGACGGCCTTCATAAGCAAGGGTGAGAAGAGAATCCACAACAGTGTAATCACCTGTGTTCCGACCAAAGCTACTCTCAACACCCCAGAGCGCTACAATCACTTGTGGGGGCACACCATATTGTGTGGATACAGCATTTAGGATCTCGCCATGCTTTTCTAAAAGAGTACGGCCGCGCTCAAGTCGTTCATGAGATAAAATGCGGCGGTTATAAGCATCAAACGTCACTGTGTTTTCAGGCTGCTTACGATCTAGCTCAATGATTTGATCATCAAGCACAGCTTCTGTCAGTGCTGGATGAACTGTCTCGCGAGAGATACCAGCCGCGACGGCTTCCTCTTCAAGCTCTTTAAGCCAGAGATCATAAGATTGCGTGCGCATCATCGCAGCCTCTCCTGGCAAGGAGACCATGAGTAAAATCAAAAGAATGCCTAGGTTTTTTAACGAGGCCATAGAGTATCCGTGTATCCCAAGAGGCGATAAGCCAGAAGGCCGTAATATTCATGCGCAGCAATTGTGAGCTTATTGAGATGATCAACCAGACTGAAATCAAGTTTCCATGAGAATGTGCCGCTTGTCAGATAGCCTGTGGGTGATGGCAATATGCTCCATCCTGCCTTTTGAAACGCTGCCATAGACCTCGGCATATGCCAGGCGCTTGTGACTAAAAGCCATGTTTGATTGGCTTCAGGCTTAAGAACCGTAAAGGCATTGCGGGCATTTTCACGTGTATTGCGCGATTTATCCTCAACCAAGATACGCTCTTTAGGCACGCCGAGTTTTCCAAGAGCGGCGACCGCTACATCAACTTCCTTTATTTTGGCATCGGGCGTGAGAAGACCTGATCCCCCCACATAGACAAGTTTTGCATTTGGGTATTGGCGCGCCAATGAGGCGAAATGAATATAGCGGCGTGATGACGCTTCAAAACTGATTGGCTCACCTCGCGCTTCTGTTAGCGAGGTTTTTTCGTCACCGCCTAAAAGGAGAATACCATCGACATGTTGGGGCTTGGCAGGTGGAAATCTATTTTCCAAAGGAGCCAGAGCCCAATCGCCTACCGGGAAAATCGCGATAAAGAAAAGAAGGAAAGCGACATCAAAACAAATCTTACGCCCCCAATTTTGACGACGCTTCGAATCTGATGTCGCCAGAAAAGCACCCAGAATAAGAATGAGAACCAGCAAATTTCCGGGGGAGAAGAAGACCCAGTAGAGTTTTGAGAGAACAAAACTCATTTAGCTTCTCCACTTCAAAACAATATCTTTGACGGGGTTTTGAAAAGCACGTCCTTCAGTTTGGGCGCGAACAAATTCATTTTTCAATTGCTGATACCAGCGCGCTTGCGTATCGGCATCCTTGATCAATATGAGATTTTGTTCATATTTGAGGCCGTCTTGCTGCATGATAACAACGGCACGGTCTTGATTGAGGAAGCGCCGCGCAAAAATGCGCACCAAAGGTGCGAAAAGTTTTAACCAGCCAATACTTGTATAAATGCAGTTGGTGATCTCAGTCTCAGTATCATTGAGTGGCGTTACACAAGTGAGATTACCCACGACATGTTTACCAACGCGAATATGTTCAATACGCACGCCCGGTAATTGAAAGGCAATTTCAGTCTCGGGGGCACCGCCCAAGATTTTATAGGCAAATGAGTTTTTGGATGGCTTATGTCTTTGCATCGTAAAGCCAAGATAAGATGGTCCAAAAGGTTTGGCTTTTTCATGGATTGAATGACGTGAGCGCCACCACCACGAGGTATGCACAAAGGGACCATGGGCCGGGTCCATAAGACCCACAACCGCATGATCGATGTAACAAGGAAAATGCATGACCTCGCTGATGTTTGGTCTTTGCTCGAGAGGAATGTCGGGAACTAAAGGTACGGGCGGCAAGGCATCCAATTTAATTTTAGGGTCGGCCATAAAAATCCAAATCCCACCTTGTTGTTCTTGGATGGGATAGGAGCGCACTTTTATATTTTCTGGATCGACACCTTCATGCCCCGTCAAAGAAGGAATAGAGGTGCAAGTCCCTTCACAGTTAAAGGTCCAACCGTGATAGCAGCATTCAACTTGCTCTCCATCGAAGGAGCCGTAGGATAAAGGCATGCCCCGGTGCGGACAGATATCACGGATGGCAAAAACTTTGCCATCATCACCGCGACAGAAGAGAACAGGTTCGTCCAGCAAAATTTTGCTGTGCATAGCGCCCCGTTTGAGCGCTGCCGCTGGCATGGCGTAATACCAAAGATTACGAAGAAAAAAGGGCGGCTGGCTCACAGGGGCGACTCAAGGCTGGAGGATGAGACTATTCCTCCATCCCCAGCGCTGATTTGTAAAGCTCGAGCAATTCTTCCTGCTCACGGCGCTTTTCCAGCTCCATTTTGCGGATCCGGACGATCTGGCGGATGATTTTGACGTCAAAACCAGTACCTTTGGCTTCGGAATAGACTTCCTTCAAATCCTCACCGACGGCCGCTTTGTCTTCTTCCAGCTTTTCGATACGCTTAATAATTGAACGAAGACGTTCGGAAGATACGGCGCCTGAAGCATCGGGCATTAGGAACTCCTAAGAAAATGAGGATCGGGAGCGCTTTTCTAGAGCAGTCAGGGGCATGAATCCAGCCCCAATTGCCTCAAAATTCTATCAATTCTTATTTTTAATGAATCGGCAATTAACTTGCAGTAGCCTTTTGCAATTGGACCCACCAGAGTTTGTTTCATGCCTCATATACTTCGCGACGCCGATGGAAAAATTACCCGCGCTAGTGCGCGTGGTTTACCGGGATCAGAGCTATTACCGCATAGCCATCCTGAAGTTATGGAGTTTTTGAGATCGCGCGGCCAAGATCCAAAACAAATTGAGGATGCCCTCGCCGAGCTCCGCCGTACCGACAATGAGATGGCCCGTGCCGTTGAAGACATTGTTATGGTTCTCTTGAAGAAGAATATTATGAAATTATCGGATCTGCCAAAAGCGGTGCAAGACCGTATGGCTTCGCGCGTTAAGATGCGTGTGATTATCCAAGACGTTTATGATCAGGCGTCTGGAACAAAGTCTGGCTAAAAGAAAAAGGCCTGTCTTTGCAGACAGGCCCTTTCCCAAACTCCAAAAATTAACGCTTGCTGAACTGGAAGCGACGACGTGCTTTTGCACGGCCATACTTCTTACGTTCAACAACACGTGGATCGCGGCGCAAGAACAGAGCTGTCTTGAGCGGCTTACGTAGATCTGGCTCAAAGTATGTGAGTGCCTTCGAGATACCGTGCTTCACAGCACCGGCTTGGCCCGAAAGACCACCACCAACAACGAGGCATTCAACATCGAACTGGTTCGCACGATCAGCAACTGTAAAAGGCTGATTGACGACCATTTGTAGAACAGGACGCGCGAAGTAAACCTTCAATTCGCGGCCGTTGACTACGATCTTGCCGTTACCTGGCTTAATCCATACGCGAGCAATCGCATTTTTACGTTTGCCCGTTGCATAAGCACGACCTTGCTTGTCGAGCTTACGTTCGTACTTTGGCTGTTCGCCAGCTGTAGTAGCTGTTTGTGGCGCAGCTGTTTCCTTAGCCTTTTCCTTCACTGTGGTTTTGATATCCGACAGCTTGGCTGATGTAGGTTTGCGCGGTGCCATTATGAAGCCCTCTTGTTCTTAGGATTACGAGCAGCGAAATCGATCTTCGCTGGGTTTTGTGCTGCATGCGGATGTTCCGTACCAGCATAGACCTTCAAATTGCCGAGTTGACGACGACCGAGTGGGCCCTTTGGCAACATACGCTCAACAGCCTTCTCGATAACGCGTTCAGGATGTGCACCCGCTAAAATCTGCGCGCGTGTACGACCCTTGATGCCGCCGGGATAGCCGGTGTGATAGAAAAACTGTTTATCTTCAGCTTTCTTACCTGTCATACGCACTTTTTCAGCGTTGATGACGATCACATTGTCACCACCATCAACAGATGGTGTGAATGTTGGGCGATGCTTACCGCGCAACATGATAGCGATGCAGGCTGCGAGGCGGCCGAGGATGACACCTTCAGCATCAAGCAATACCCAATTCTTTTTGATGTCCTGGTGACGGAGCTCAAAGCTCTTCGTCTGGACGCTCTTCTTATTACCCTTCATACGTACTGTCATTTTCGTCTCCATAGTCCCCGCATGTGCGGAGGCGGTTTTCTACGAATTGGACAGCCTGAAGTCAAGGAAAACTGCGCTAAATAAGGCTTTTTTAGTTGCGGTATTATAATACCTTACTTAGCCCAGCTGAGCCCTATTTTAAGCCCTGCTCTCAACCATATCGCTACATCAAGGGCTAAGAGCATGAGGGATGGGTAATCACTGAAATTCTTATGAAAATACTGACTAAAGCCACGCGCTTTGTGTTTTTCGATAAAGGCCGTGGTGGTTTTGCTGGTGCCACCAATATGGGTCACGACAATATCAGGGACAAAATAGATAATCCCACCTTCTCTATTAAAGCGCAGACAGAAATCTAAATCTTCGACATGTAGGAAATACTCTTCATCAAAGCCGCCAATAGATTTGAAATCCATTCGCGGTAAAAACATGAAGGCGCCACTGATCGCCGGCATAGGTGAAATAATTTCGGGGATTGGCTCTTTATCAAAATTGAGACGCGCTTTTGGAAAGAGAGCCCCGAGATGAAGGGCTTCAATAAAAGCTGTGGTTGGTGTCAGAAGCGCACGACGACAGCCGCGTTGATCATAACCGGCTTCATCCTTAAGACGCGCACCTAGCATAAAAGGTGATTTTAAAAAGAGCGCATAGTTTTTTAATTTAGCGACAGCCTCACTTGGCAAAAGACTATCTGGATTTAAAAAGAGGAAGAAATCACCTTTGGCTATCTTGGCTCCCATATTGCAAGCTTTGCCAAATCCAACATTGCCATGACCTGTAATCAGTTTAAGGCGAGGATCAGACAGAGCCATATCTTGCAGTTTTGAGACGACCTCGGGAGGATTGCCATTATCCACAAGACAGAGCTCAACCGGCTCGGTTTGTGCTAAAACCGCCTGTACAGCCTCAAACAGCACATCACCTGTGCGGTAACTGACCATTATTATCGAGGTTAGAGACATGAGTTGTTAGTTGCGGGTGAAAGCCATCGGAATTATACCTTTAAGACCTAACAACAAGCCCTTCAGAACTCAATGATTACTGTAAAAGAACTCGCTATCCCTGACGTTAAGCTCCTGATGCCAAAATTGCATCAAGATGATCGTGGCTATGTCACGGAAATTGTCCATGAGAAGCAGATGAATGATTTGGGCCTGCCTATTCAGTTTATGCAGGAAAACCAATCTATGTCGAAATTTAAAAACACGGTGCGCGGCTTGCATAGTCAGCGCCCACCCCATGCCCAAGCAAAGCTGGTGCGTGTCCTGCGCGGCGCTATCTTTGATGTGGCGGTTGATGTGCGTCCAGGCTCCAAAACATATGGCAAACATGTGACGGCTACTTTAACGCAAGATGACGTAACGCAAATGTTTATCCCTGCTGGTTTTCTGCATGGCTTTTGCACTCTCACTGATAACACAGTCGTACTTTATAAAATGTCGAGCCTTTATGCTCCCGGCAGTGAGCTTGGTGTGATCTGGAATGATCCTGATCTTGGCATCAATTGGCCACTCAAAGCAGAGGAAGCCTATTTGTCTGGCAAAGATGAAAAGCTTGGGCTCTTCAAAGATTTCCCACGCATTGATTGGTAAGTAGAGATATGTCCACAATTATTGTCACAGGCGCCGCAGGCTTTATTGGCTCAGCCCTTTGCCGCTATTTGCGCAGCCAAAAATTGGCGCGGGTTATCGGCGTTGATAAAATGACTTATGCCTCAAGCCGCGAAGCCTTAGCTAGTCTTGAAGGCGATGCTGATTTTAGTCTCATTGAGGCTGATATCTGTGATGGCGGCAAGATGTTGGAACTTCTTCTGACATCGAAAGCTACCGGCGTTATGCATTTAGCGGCTGAGACCCATGTCGACCGCTCGATTGATAATCCAGGTGAGTTTTTACAGGCTAATATTGTTGGCACCTATTCACTTCTTGAGATGGTACGGCACTATCTAAAAACATTACCCATGGATCAGCAAAAAGCTTTTCGCTTTTTGCATGTCTCAACAGATGAAGTGTACGGATCTTTAGGAGAGACAGGTAGCTTTACCGAAGAAACACCTTACGCACCTAACTCACCCTATGCATCGAGCAAAGCAGCGGCTGATCATCTCGCGCGCGCTTGGTTTAAGACATTTAATCTTCCGATTCTAATTAGCAATTGCTCGAATAATTACGGCCCCTATCAATTTCCAGAAAAACTCATCCCGCTTACGGTCATGAAAGCGCTCGCCGGCGAAAAACTTCCTATCTATGGCAAGGGCCTTAATATACGCGATTGGCTTTATGTGGATGATCATGCCGAAGCGCTTTATCAAATTTATAGCCGCGGACGTTTAGGCGAAAAATACAATGTGGGTGGTGCGGCCGAACATCGCAATATTGATTTGGTGCATGAGCTTTGCACCATTTTGGATGAAGCACTTCCCAAAGCCCCACATGTTCCCCACAAAAAGCTTATCACTTTTGTTACAGACCGACCTGGTCATGATGAACGCTATGCGATGGATTTCAGCAAACTCAATAAAGAGCTTGGCTGGTCACCACGCATGACGCTCAAAGAAGGCTTACGCAAAACAGTACATTGGTATTTGGATAATCGCTCGTGGTGCGATGAGATTAAAAAACGCAAATATAGCGGCCAACGTTTGGGGCAAATCTAATGGCGGCAAAGCGTGTCATGCTTTTTGGAGCGAGCGGCCAAGTGGGGCAAGCTCTCCTCTCACAAAAGCTACCGCAAGATTGGGAACTTTTCCCTGTGACGCGCGCGGATGCTGATATTACCGATCATAGAGCCACACAAAATGTCATCGGCAGCTTTAAGCCTGATCTCGTGATTAATTCAGCGGCTATGACGGCCGTTGATGCCTGTGAGACTGAAAAAATTGCAGCGATGAAAGTCAATTTTGATGCAGCTGCCAGCATCGCAGCTCAATGCTCAGCCGTTGATGCGCCGATCATTCATCTTTCAACAGATTTTGTTTTTGATGGCAAAGCCACCACGCCTTACCAAGTCGATGATGTGATGGATCCACCCAATGTCTATGGCGAGACAAAAATGATGGGTGAAGAAGCTGTAAGGCATGAGCATTCTTGGCATGTCATTTTACGCATTTCTTCTGTCTTCAGCTCGTTTGGTCAAAATCTTCTCACCCGCATGCTGCATAATATTGATACGCGCGATGAAATTAAGGCTGTAACAGATCAAACATCTTGCCCCACTTATGCGCCTGATATTGCAGCGGCTCTTATCACCATCACCAATGCCATTTTGACCGGCAAGGCCGATGGTTTTGGTACGTTTCATCTCACAGGAAGCCCGGCTGCGACGCGCCTTGAATTTACAGAAGCGATTATGGAGGCCTATGCCCCCCATACAGAAAAGCGCCCTATAATACGTCCAGCCCTCACAGCTGACTTTCCTGGCTTTGCACCGCGCCCCACTTATTCAGTCCTCGATTGTAGTAAAATCGAGCGTGTTTATGGGATTACGCAAAAACCATGGCGCGAAAGCCTGATGGACGCTATGCAGAGAGTGATGCAAAGCAGGAGCAAAGTGGCATGACGACTAAAAAAGGCATCATCCTTGCGGGCGGCAGCGGTACGCGCCTTTATCCCGCCACACGTGCGATCAGCAAACAATTAATGCCGGTTTATGACAAACCGATGATCTACTACTCACTCTCCACCATTATGCTGGCGGGTATTCGTGAATTTCTTTTGATTAGCACGCCACGTGACATCCCTCTCTTTAAAGGTCTTTTGGGTGATGGCTCACAATGGGGCCTTAACATTCAATATGCCGAGCAAGCTGAGCCGAAAGGTTTGGCTGAGGCCTTCATCATTGGCCGCTCTTTCATTGGTAATGATAATGTGGCGATGATCCTTGGTGATAATTTGTATTACGGCCAAGGCCTCCAAGATGTTCTGCCTCTCGTCGCCAAAAGAAAAGCAGGCGCTACTGTTTTTGGCTATCGCGTGGCTGAACCTGAACGGTATGGCGTGGTTGAATATAATAAAAAAGGCTCACCTGTTGATATCGTCGAAAAACCCAAAAAGGCGCCATCTAAATGGGCTGTCACAGGGCTTTATTTTTATGACAACAAGGTTGTCGATATCGCGAAATCTCTTAAACCATCACCACGTGGTGAATTAGAAATCACCGACGTCAATCGCGCTTATCTTAAAAATGAAGAGCTCGATGTGATGCGTCTTGGCCGCGGTTATGCCTGGCTTGATACTGGCACGCACGAATCTTTAAGCACAGCGGCTGAGTTTGTTCGCATCATTGAACAACGCCAAGGCCTTAAGATTGGCTGTCCCGAAGAAATTGCTTATGCGCGCAAATATATTGATGCCAAGCAGATCTTAAAATTGGCAGCTGAGATGGATAAGACGGAATACGCCACTTATCTGCGCAATATGATTGACCCTGATTTTGCATGAGCGCTTATCTTCTCTCTCCCATCTTTCTGATTTCCATCAGCTATGCACTGGGATTGATACTCACGCTTGAAGTTCGCAATCTGCTTTTAAAACGCAAACTTCTGGATACACCCAATCAACGCAGCTCACACTCCACTCCAGTACCACGCGGTGGCGGCCTTGCTCTTCTCGCTATTCTTATTCCGGGAATGCTTATCCTCTCTTGGGCGCATCATGATCTGAGCCATATAGGGATTATTTTGGGCACGATCTTGGCAAGTGCTGTATCCTGGCTTGATGACAAAAAAGGCGTTAGCGCACTTAAACGTTTAAGCCTCCATATTCTTGCAGCCTGCATCGGCAGCCTGAGCTTTACTGAAGATCAAACTTTATTCGCTGGCTCCCTTCCCTTCTGGGCAGATCGCACCATCATGATTATCGGTTGGGCCTGGTTCATGAATTTATATAATTTCATGGATGGCATTGATGGTATCACCTGCACAGAGAGCATTTCACTTGCGACAGGTGTTTGTCTTCTTTTGGCTGCTATTGGTCTTTACGATCCGTTCCTTGGATCTCTCATGCTTATTCTCACGGGAGCTTGCTTAGGCTTTTTGGCACTTAACTGGCATCCCGCCAAAATTTTCTTAGGTGATGTTGGCAGTATCCCCCTTGGCTACATCCTGGGCTTTGCCTTGCTTGTGATCGCTCTACATGGGTATTTGCTGTCTGCTCTACTTTTGCCGCTTTATTATTTGGCCGATAGTGGCATCACGCTTTTGAAGCGCGCCTTACGTCGCGAAAAACTTTGGGAAGCCCATCGTCAGCATTTTTATCAAAAAGCGACGCGAGATGGTCAGCATGACCGGGCGGTTCTTTGGATCATTATTACCAATCTTGGCCTTGCCAGCGCTGCTTTGACGGCTGTTTCATACCCTTTATTAGGTGTCCTTTTAGCTATGGCCCTAGTTGCCATTCTGCTCTGGAAAATGCATAAAACATGCCCATGAGCATGTCCCGTCGCTTCAGCCGCCGCACCTTGGCCTTCATCCATGATTTTGCCATGGCTGCCTTTGCTTTTGCTTTGGCGCTTTATCTTCGTCTTGGCACCGATATCGCGGGCTTGCCCGAAGGTGCCGCCGTTACATCGCTCCTTCTCTTTACGCTTACCTGCACAGCTGTTTTTTGGATCAGTGGCCTCTATCGCAGCATTTGGGCTTTTGCTTCCTTGCGCGATCTTCTCGAAATTCTCAGAGCAACAACAATTGCTGTTGTTGTCTTCGTCATTGTCGCTTTTTTGACAACACGTTTAGAAGGTGTGCCGCGTACCGTTCCTTTCATTGCGTGGTTTATTCTTCTAGCTGGCCTTGGTGGCTCACGTATGGCGTTTCGTCTTTTGCGCGAACGCCGCCTCAGCGCTTTATGGGAAAGATCAGGCGGCGGACGCGTCAATGTGCTTTTGATTGGTGCTGGTGATGAAGCCGATCTTTTCTTAAGAGCCAATAGCTCAAACCCTCAATCCCCTTTTCACGTCGTTGGTATTGTTGGTGAAAATGACAAACGGGTTGGAAGAACCATCCATACTGTCTCAGTTTTAGGCACGGTTGATCAATTACCTCAACTCATTGAAGATTTAAGACGGCGCGATATGGCGCCAAGCCGCCTCATTATGACGCGTAATATGACGCGCTTTAATAACCCGCTTGTCACACAGCTTTTAGAACAAGCCGGATCCCTTGGCCTTACAGTCTCACGTCTTCCTGCCCTTACAGAACTTCGCAATGACTTTAATGTCGCGACCATGCGCGATCAGCCTTTGGCTTTGGAAGATTTACTGGGCCGTCCCGAAATTAAATTAAACCGTCAAGAAATTCGTGCACTTGTTAAAGGTAAACGGGTTCTTGTGACAGGCGCTGGCGGCACGATTGGCGCTGAACTTGTGAGACAGATCTCAGCGCTTGAGCCATCCCATCTTATTCTTTTGGAATTCAGCGAATTTAATTTGTACCGCATCGATATGGAAACGAGAGAAACCTATCCCTATCAGCAGGTGCGCTCGCTCATTGCTGATGTGAGAGATGCAGCACGTATGGAACAAGTGTTCCGTGAAGAAAAGCCGGATTTAGTTTTCCATGCGGCAGCCATCAAACATGTTCCTATAGCTGAAGAGAATATTCGTGAGACTATTTTAACGAACGTCCATGGCACGCGCACTGTAGCGGATTGCGCTATGAAAGCCGGCGTCAAAGCCATGGTTTTGATTTCAACAGATAAGGCCGTGAACCCATCAAGCGTTATGGGTGCCACAAAGCGCTTGGCCGAGATGTATTGCCAAGCGCTTGATCTAGCATCAACCAGCACACGCTTTATTACTGTGCGTTTTGGCAATGTCTTGGGATCAACGGGATCGGTTGTACCGCGCTTTCAAGAGCAGTTAGCAAAAGGCGGCCCTCTTACCGTCACACACCCTGATATTACACGTTATTTTATGACGGTCCGCGAAGCGGTTGAGCTTGTTTTACAGGCATCAGCTTTAGGTGTGCGGCCCTCCGATCAACGCGGCAAAGTTCTCGTTTTGGATATGGGTCAGCCCGTCAAAATTGCTGATCTTGCGCGTCAGATGATCCGTCTCGCTGGTTTGCGCCCTGATGAAGATATCAAAATTGATTATACCGGCTTACGGCCTGGGGAAAAATTACATGAAGAATTATTTGCAGATGCAGAAGAGCTGATGCCATCCGCTGCTGATGGTGTGAAGCTTGCTAAATCTTACACGGTCGATTTGCAGCAGTTGCAAAAATCCTTAGGTGATTTCTCGAACCAGTTACAAGCCGGTTCCAGTGAGACCAACGCTGTTGAGAAATTATCGAACCTTGTTCCTGAATTTAATCGCGAGAGTTCAGATCTTAAAGCAAGCGCTTAGACCTTACTGAACCCGTTCTCTGTAACGCGCATAAAAAGTATCAAGCGCCAAGGTGCGTTGCTCAAGAGCTGCACCTGTACTACCGCACGCTACGCGCAATTGAAAACGAACATGCGGGATACCCATTTTATCTTTAGCTACTTCTAGAACTTCTGCTGTCTCGACCATGGAACCACCAGCGCGCCTTCTGTAGCAGGCGCCTTCTTCGATGGATGTGTTCGTTAGAGCATTGAGCATGAGATACCTCGCAGGAAACTATTTCTTTTCAGAAACAGTGTAGCTTTGACCTTGGGTCTATCCCCTAAACCTATACTTTTTTGGCGCTTTTTGACAAGGCCCTGAGAGCCTTGAGGGGAAGCCTTTGAAAGCCCTTCAAATATTCAAAAAGGGAGGGGAAAAGCCTTATGCAAAATGGGGCGACCGACGGGACTCGAACCCGCGACAACTCGGACCACAACCGAGAGCTCTACCAACTGAGCTACGGCCGCCATACTCTGCATATGAAGCCGTGCGTTATAGCGACCATTAACCCTAGCAGCAAGAGGCGTTAAGGCTGTTTTTTCTAAATGAAAGTATTTTCAAAGCGATTTGATTCATTAAATCAATCGTGTAGATTAGCTTTATTCACACCAACGAGGCTTTTATGGATTCCTCTACAGTTGCAGCGGCCCCTTTGACGGGCCAATTAATGGCAGGTAAGCGCGGTCTGATCATGGGCGTCGCCAATGATCGTTCGATCGCCTGGGGTATTGCCAATGTCGCAGCTGCTCATGGGGCTGAGCTGGCCTTTACCTATCAAGGTGAAGCCCTCCAAAAGCGTGTTGTTCCTTTGGCAGAGTCGGTTGGCTCGAAAATCATTGCACCATGCGATGTGTCTGATGAAGCCAGCATGGATGCTCTCTTTAAAACGATTGAAGAAAAATGGGGTCAACTTGACTTTCTCGTTCATTGCATCGCCTTCTCAGATAAAAATGAACTTGATGGTCTTTATGTCGATACAACACGTGCGAACTTTTTGCGCACCATGGACATCTCTTGCTTTTCTTTCACAGCCCTTTGCAAGCGCGCAGCACCGCTCATGAAAAATGGCGGCAGCCTTTTGACGCTGAGCTATCTCGGCGCTGAACGTGTTATGCCGCACTACAATGTTATGGGTGTCGCTAAAGCTGCGCTTGAAGCGAGCGTGAAATATCTTTCAGTTGATCTCGGCAAAAAGAATATTCGCGTTAATGCAATCTCAGCTGGTCCTATCAAAACATTAGCCGCCAGTGGCATTGGTGATTTCCGCTATATTCTAAAATGGAATGAAGTGAATGCGCCTTTAAAGCGCAATGTGACAACGCTCGAAGTAGGTCACTCAGCCCTTTATTTATTGAGCGATTTAGGCTCAGGCGTCAGCGGCGAAATCCTACATGTTGATGCTGGTTATCATAATGTTGGCATGATTGCCGTTGATGAAACACAAGCGCTTGCCGAACTTGTGAATAATATGAATGGTTCCGTGAAGTAAGATTAGATTTTATTTTTAAAGTTATTTTTAGTGGAGAATATTATGAGTAATAGTCACACCATCGACCGCGATTTGAGCGGCGATATGGATACCGTTATCAAGCGCGTTAATGTGGCGCTTGCTCAACACAGTGCAAAGATCGAAGGCGCACCTACTGTGGTGGTCTTGAGAAAAGGTTTGTTGCGTCGTCAATTTATCCGCTGTGAGCAAGATATTACAGCCACAAAAGACGGAAAGTACTCACGTTTCGTTTCCTTGAGCGAACTTCCACATAATCTCGCAAAAAACCCAGGCGCCTACTGGATTGTTTTTGGCGAAGTTGGCAGTGCCTTTGAAGGCAAAATTGAAGACGCCATCAATAGAGGCGGCTGGCAATTAATGGGCGCCCCTTCTGTTGTGTCCTACAAAGGCAAGGTGCATGCAGCACAAGCTTTAGTGACAAGTGTAAATTATTATGATGGCGCCACTTTTGAAGACCTCACCCGACCCTATCGAACCACGCATAGCACTCTCTACCGCTTGGTCGTTGGCATCGATACATCTGAGACATGTGCCGTTAAAGAAGGCCTGATTAATGCTGAATGGCGCCATGTGGGTAAAGACACACTGGCACACAAAGGTCATATGCTGCTTGCTAATAGCTTCACTAAGTTCAGCAATGGCGGCAGCTATGAAGGGTATAGAGAAGTTGGTAAAGGCCTTGAGCCTTTAGCTGTTTTCCGTCAAACTCCTTCTTCGATTGGGGCACACGGGCCCACTGGATAAGGATAGGCATGGCCAGCAATAGTTTTGGTACTCTCTTTCGCTACACAACATGGGGTGAAAGCCACGGTCCTGCTATTGGTGTTGTCATTGATGGCTGCCCTCCGCTGCTGCCTTTAACGGAAGCTGATATTCAGCCTTTCATGGACCGCAGACGTCCTGGCCAATCCAAATTTACAACGCAGCGCCAAGAAGCTGATCAAGTGAAGATCATGTCTGGGACATTTGAAGGTGTCACAACGGGAGCGCCGATTAGCATCCTGATTGAGAATACCGATATGCGCTCCAAAGATTATGATGATGTCAAAGATAAGTTTCGCCCAGGCCATGCGGATTACACCTATCAAACTAAATACGGCATTCGTGACTATAGGGGTGGCGGCAGATCTTCAGCCCGTGAGACGGCTTGCCGTGTCGCAGCCGGCGCTATAGCTCGTAAAATTCTCGGCGATAAAATCAAAATTCGTGGTGCTGTTATTCAAATTGGCACGCAAAAGATCGATCGTGCGAATTGGAACTGGGATGAAGTGAATAACAATCCCTTTTTCTCACCTGACAATAAGGCTGTACCAGGACTTACGGACTATCTTGAAAATATCCGTAAGAACGGCTCATCCGCTGGCGCTATCATTGAAGTTGTCGCCTCAGGCGTCCCGGTTGGACTTGGCGATCCCGTCTATGAAAAACTGGATAGCAATTTAGCGCGCGCTATGATGTCGATTAATGCAGTTAAAGGCGTTGAGATTGGTGATGGTTTTGCAGCGGCTGCTCTAACAGGGGAAGCCAACGCAGATGAGATGCGCGCCAGCAAAAATGGCGCTCCCGCCTTTCAGTCCAATCATGCTGGCGGTATTCTGGGCGGCATCTCAAGTGGGCAAGATATTATTGTGCGCTTCGCTGTTAAGCCAACCAGCTCGATCCTCTCGCCAAAGCAAACTGTCGATATGAAGGGTCAAGATACAGATATTACAACTAAAGGTCGTCACGATCCTTGTGTTGGTATCCGCGCCGTTCCTGTTGGTGAAGCCATGATGGCTTGTGTTTTAGCCGATCATCTTTTGATCCAGCGTTCTCTCAAAAGTTAGGAGCATAAAACATGCAACAACCACGTTCACCCGGTGACGTACCAGGTGCTGCATTATTTGCTGTCAGTTTTATGGCAGTTGCCACTTATAAGGCCGTACTTACTTTAGCTTTTGAGCTCAATCCCTCAGCAACTGGTTCTGCATTTAATCAGGCGATGCAAAAATTACCTGATGCCCTTACAACAAATCAGAAAGTAACAGCTCTTGATTTTAGCGCCGCAGCTCTTGGCCTAACTGCCTATGGAATCTATATCTGTGTTAAGACTGTGCGTGCAGCACATGGCCGTGGACCAAATTACCAATCGCCCCTTATTCGTTAAAAACTGATTTTTTATATTCTTCTTACGCACTCTTTATTTGCTGTGCCTTCTTGTCACCATACAATCATTTTATAAAAAATGTTCACCAACAGAGGAGATTGTTATGGCTACATCCAAAATTCCTGAAGGTTTTTCTACCCTTACGCCAGGTCTCAGTTTCGATGGAACGGCGGCTAAAGCTATTGATCTCTATTGCAAAGCTTTTAATGCCAAAGAACTCTATCGGATGAATTGTCCCGATACGGGCCGTATCATGCACGCATGCCTTGAGATTGGTAACTCAAAAATCTTTCTCTCAGATACCAGTCCTAAGATGGAATGTGGTCCAACGACATCAACTTTTTATGTTTATCTCGATGATGTTGATGCTGCTTACAAACAAGCCGTAAGCGCTGGTTTGAAAGAATTTTCAGCACCTGAAGACATGTTTTGGGGTGACCGCACTGGTGTTGTGAAGGATCAATTTGGCAATGGCTGGACCCTCGCCACACATATGCGTGATGTCTCGCCACAAGAAATGGAAGAAGGTAAGAAGAAGTTTGCAGCCAAGGCTGCATAAAAACGCAAAGGCCCGGCGTAGTCCGGGCCTTTGTTTTTCATAGGCTTGCCGCAGCAGCGAAGTGAAAGGCTCACTCTTTTAGTTAATTAGTTGGGGCCGCAAAGGCGCGCATTTCCTTGCTAAAAAAGGGTATCTGCATTATTCTCCCCCTGTTGGATGGGGGATTAACATGGCTGACGGCATTATGCATAAACCGTCTCATGAAGACTGGTTGAAGTGGTCGCAAGTTGTCATTGACCGCCTAACTTGCGCCGTCCACATCTATAAAAAATCGCCCTATGAAGATGTTTTTATGGCCGATCAAGAACGGCAAGATAAAAACACGCGCATCATTGCCCTTCTCCATGGCATCCATAAGCTGATTGATGATGCTGAAACACCGACCGAATCTTTGGCCGAAGTGGCCTATCATGATGAGCGCGTGATTTCAGGACTAAAAGTTTTGATGGCTGATACTTTGGCCCTTTTGCCGCAGATCTCAGACGATATGCAAAAATTGCTGAAATCGCACTGGCACAGCAAATGTACGGGACGCTTAGCAGATGAATTGTTCCGCGGCCCCTTAGGTAATGAGCCTGAAGGTATTGGCAGTGGTCATGCTGAACATGGCCGCTTACCAGAAGTTCTTAAGAATATGCTGGAACAGGAACAAATGGGCGATATTCGTCGTCCACGCGAGGCTTTGGTACGCCATGAAGGCGGTCCAAGCCGTGGTAACGACGAAACCCAGCGCCGTTGGGCTGATAAAAACAGCCAGTACTTGCGCACAGCCGGGCGGATGGAGTAATTCTCCCCCTGCTTTAGCGACTTGCATAAAGTCGCCTCACAATAGAAAATTAAGGCCATGTCGAGCTATAGCCAAAGAGCGCCCTTTAATGACTGGTGGTACTGGTCGGAATGTCTTGTCAAAAGACTCCGCACCATGGGTGATCTCTATAAAGAAAATGGCGAGATGGAACGCGCCACGCAAGCTTATGACTGGTCAAAAAAGCTCAAAGACAATTGCATGACACCAGTTGTTCAGGCTCGCAAGGGTATGAAGACAGATGCCGAAAAAGCAGAGCTCAAACGGCTCGAAGAAGAGGCTATTTTTAATGCGGCTGAAATGTTCCGCGAGCTTCTCGTCAATCTGCCTTTTATGTCGAGTGCTATTCAGGATTTTCTTTATATCTCATGGGAAGATGTCAAATGGGACGATCCCAATGAGCAAGAAGAGTTCGATGAACTCACAGGTCTTCCTATCAAAAAGAAAAAGAAGAAAAATACCGATGGCCGCCTCACAGAACTTTTCTGGGGTCCTAAAGCACGTCAAGACGAAGGTATTCGCAGTGGTAAAGTTGAAGATGGTGGCTTACCCGGCATCATGAGCAATCTTTTAATGGCAGAGAAAACAGCATCAAGCAGAGCACCTACCGATTATGGTCAGGCGATGTTGGCAGCCGCCTCTCAACAAAATCTAGCGACCAGCATGCAGCAGATGGAAAAGATCGGCATTCAGGTCAACTTTAAACCAGGCGGCTCGATCTAGTGCAGGACTACGCTGAACATGATGATGACGGCCTGATCGAATTGCATGGCCCTGAAGATTTTGCAGCGATGCGAAAGGCCGGCAAACTTGCCGCCGAAGTTTTAGACTTCATTACACCTTATGTTGTCCCTGGTGCCGTCACGGCTGATCTTGATGCTTTATGTGATCAATATACCCGCGATCATGGTGCGATCTCGGCCCCGCTTGGCTATAGAGGCTATCCCAAATCCATTTGCATTTCGATCAATCACGTTGTCTGCCATGGCATTCCGGGCGAAAAGCGTTTGGAAAATGGGGATATCGCCAATATCGATGTCACTGTTCTCTTAGATGGCTGGCATGGCGATACCAGTCGTATGTTCATGGTTGGCGACAAAGCGAGCATCAAGGCCAAGAAGCTTGTGAACGTTACTTATGAAGCGCTCATGAAAGGCATAGCTGTCGTCAAACCAGGCGCCACAACAGGCGATATTGGTCATGCCATTCAAACCCACGCTGAGGCAGCCGGTTTTTCAATCGTACGCGATTTCTGCGGCCATGGGCTTGGTAAGATTTTTCATACAGCTCCATCGATCTTGCATTACGGTAATCCTGGCGAAGGCGAAACGCTTAAAGCGGGTATGTTTTTCACCATCGAGCCCATGATCAATATCGGCAAATATGATGTGAAGGTTTTAGGCGATGGCTGGACAGCTGTCACAAAGGATAAATCTTTATCAGCGCAATTTGAGCATTCGATTGGCGTCACAGAGACAGGGTACGAGATTTTTACGCAATCGCCTAAGGGCTTTACGCAGCCGCCTTATTTATAAGCACCAACTGATTTAGATTCATTCGTTTTTAGAAAAAATATTTCATGCCGATAATTAATTGTGACCTACCCCCAACACATGCTCAACTGATAGCAACAGAAGCACGCCTAACTACTGCTTTCGCTGAGGTTAAAGCTGAGGGCTATTTTCTGCCCGCATCAAAAATAACTTTTAAATATAATACAATAAGTGCGGCATCGACCGATGCAACGGGTTTGGATATTTGGGCATCGCCTGGCCACTTGGTCTGCTTTTCACATGATCAATTGAAAGGCACGCTCATACACGAAGCTGGCCATTTTGCTGATCCCCTCTATCAGAGAGCTTCACAACAAGCCGTATTACAGGAATTCTTTCTATTGGGAGCTGCTGCCGCAGTAGCTATTTGCACCCTCAACCTTTTGTTTACTCGCAAGAACGAAAGGCCACATCCTACATTAAACAAAATCGGTGGTTTTGCTTTAGCGGGATTTTTATTAACTCACAGCATCAATGGCGCTTGGCTACTCGAGCAAAGAATTAAATTAGAAAAAAGAGCTGATCATTTTACTGCAGTAAAAATGGGAAGCGGCGAAGCTTTGGCGGGCAGCATTGAAATTTTGCAAACAATGAATGATGACGGACTAGCCAAGAACAAGAAGCCCAACTACCTAATACGCGCAGCAACGTATTTTGAAGATTGGTACGTCTTTGGCATTGCCGGTTTTTGTGGAGATGTATGTATGCATCCCCCTGCTCAAGAACGCATCAATGTTTTAAGAGCTTACAAGCCAAGAAAACCATTGCCTACCGCATCAAACGAGCGGGCTAGTCATATGGTGTTAAATTGAGAAGATCATCTTGTTAAGCGCGCATACTTTCTAGATACAAAGCCCTTATTTGACCCTCTTTAAATTTCGGCCCTATGATTGCTCTCAAGTCAATGGGCACATGAGGTAATTAATGTTTCGTAATTTAGCTGTATTGTTAAGCGTTACTTTTTTAGTTGGATGCTCAAGCATTATTGAGGGACGATCACAAGAAATTATGATCAACACAAACCCCGACAACGCCAGCTGTAACTTAAAGCGCAAAGATCAGAGCCTAGGAACAATTAATCCCACACCTGGTTCCATTTATATCGAAAAAACTAAGTACGATATTATGATCACATGTAAGAAAAAAGGTTATGAAGATGCAACTTACCTAAATCACTCAGGAGCAGCAGGCGCAACTGTTGGTAATATTATTCTTGGTGGTGGAATTGGTTGGGCCATTGATTCAGCATCTGGCGCCGATAACAAGTATGACAGTCCAGTGAATATAACACTTTCCAAAAAATAATCCCGGTCTAGAAATTAAGCCCAAATCATTAACCTAGCGCTTCTTAAGCTGCTTACGTGAACGTGGTCTTGTATCAATGGCTGGCGTCAAACCTGTATTGATCTCAAGCTCCGTAGCTTCAAGGCGGCGGATTTCGTCTCTGAGACGCCCCGCTTCTTCAAACTCAAGATCACTGGCTGCCTGTCTCATACGTTTTTCGAGATCGCGGATATGAGCATGGAGATCCTTGCCTGAAAGCGACAATTCATTCGCAAGCCCTGCTTGGACTGTCAAATGATCACGCTCATAGACAGATGCTAAAATATCGCCGATGGATTTCTTGATACTTTCTGGCGTGATGCCATTTTCAGCATTATAAATTTGCTGTTTTTCACGGCGACGACTGGTCTCATCAATCGCTGCTTGCATACTGCCCGTTATTTTATCGGCATAGAGGATTGCCCTACCATCTACGTTACGTGCGGCACGACCAATCGTCTGAATAAGGGAGGTACGTGAGCGTAGATAACCCTCTTTATCGGCATCAAGAATTGCGACAAGTCCGCATTCTGGAATATCGAGACCTTCACGTAGCAAGTTAATACCGACCAGAACATCATAAACGCCGAGGCGTAAATCACGAATAATCTCGATACGTTCTAAAGTTTCGACGTCTGAGTGGATATAGCGCACCTTCACATTGGCTTCGGTCATATATTCTGTCAAAGCTTCTGCCATTTTTTTGGTGAGAGTTGTGACAAGAACGCGCTGGCCCTTTTTAACAACTTCACGCACTTCAAAAAGCAGATCATCAACTTGTTTTTCAGTGGGGCGAATAATGACGGGTGGATCCATCAATCCTGTTGGGCGTACGATTTGCTCAACAAAGACGCCAGCTGTGCGCTCTAACTCCCACTTACCTGGTGTTGCCGAAACAAACACGGTTTGGGGACGCATAGCATCCCATTCTTCAAATTTAAGAGGGCGATTATCAACGCACGATGGCAAACGGAAACCAAAATCAGCCAAAGTCGATTTACGTGCAAAATCGCCCTTATACATACCCATCAATTGCCCCGTCATAACGTGGCTTTCATCGACAAAATGAAGGCAATTGGCGGGAAGATATTCAAATAAAGTTGGCGGCGCGGCACCCGGTGGACGGCCCGTTAAATAGCGCGAATAATTTTCAATGCCTGAGCATGAGCCCATGGCTGTCATCATTTCCATATCGAAAGTTGTACGCTCGCGTAAGCGCTGCTCTTCAAGCAGTTTGCTATTGGCAAGCAGATAGGCGCAGCGCTCTTTCAACTCGATCTTAATTTGCTCAACGGCCTGAGCCAAAGTTGGTTTTGGGGTTACATAGTGGCTATTGGCATAAACCTTGACTGCATCAAGCGTAGCGCCCTTCTCACCTGTAAGCGGATCAATCTCAACGATCTGCTCAATCTCATCACCAAACATAATGAAACGCCAAGCACGGTCTTCTAAGTGGGCCGGAAAAACTTCGATTGTATCGCCGCGCACACGAAAATCACCGCGGCCAAAGCCAATATCATTACGTTTATATTGTAGCTCAACCAAGCCAGCCAAAAGCTGATCACGCGGCAAGATCTGAGCCTTACTAAGCGTCAAAACCATGCTTTGATAGGTTTCAACCGAGCCGATACCATAAATACAAGAGACGGATGCGACAATGATCACATCATCGCGCTCTAAGAGCGAGCGCGTCGCTGCATGGCGCATGCGATCGATCTGCTCATTCACCATCGCGTCTTTTTCGATATAGGTATCTGTTTTGGGAACGTAAGCTTCAGGCTGATAATAATCGTAATAGCTCACAAAATATTCGACGGCATTATCCGGAAAGAATGCCTTCATCTCACCATAGAGCTGCGCTGCTAGCGTTTTGTTTGGCGCCAAAATAAGCGCGGGCCTTTGTAACCGCTCAATGGTTTGTGCGATGGTAAAAGTCTTACCCGAGCCCGTAACACCTAAAAGTACCTGATCACGATCGCCGCGCTTGATACCTTCCACAAGCTCTTCGATCGCACGTGGTTGATCCCCTGCTGGCTGGAAATCCGACTTAAGGACGAATTTCTTGCCCGCTTCAGGCCGGGAATCCGGCACTTTGACATCTGCGAAAATAGGAAAAACCATGCCCTATGATATAGGAGCCGTACTTAAAAATACAAGCTAACCAAGCGTCTCTTCTGGCGGCTTTACCCAGCGCGGATTAATCACAACACCCGCTTTATACTGAGCAACAATTTGAGTAACCTTTTCCACAACAGCTACTGCATTCTTACCTACATTTTCTCCACTTGGCAGCAAGCCCTTTTCAACAAATTGGGCAATCCCAAGATCATAAAAAGTTTGGCTATCACTAATGGCATAAGCGGGAGGACGTATACCCTCCTTCATCCCATGCATGAGTAATGCAGAGCCAGAGCCATTATCTTTTCCAAGAACACCATCAACAAAAAGCGCTGTGAGGTCTGGATCAGCTAATTGCTGCTTTGCTGCTTCAAAAGAAGTTGTAAGGCAGATATCAACTCCGCCACACCAAAATTCTCGGATTTTGGGATCAGGATTCTTTGTAGGAAAAGGAGCAAAACCTTCCTTATAAAGACCTGCCGCAATGCTGCTTAGAAAATCTTGGTTATCATCAACGACTAAAATAAAAGCACGTTGGTGACGTGAGGTTGCCAATGCCCGGCTCATTAAAATCTCCTGAGGGTCAGTTATAGAGGCCTAAAAATATATGTTCTACAGCTATCATGATTTGTTGGCTTGTAAAACCCTTTGTCCTTCATCAAAAGCTTGCTAAACCGAGATATGGTTAATTCAAAACTCAATCTTGTCATTAAAATCGGCACAGCTGCTTTAGGTGCTGGTGATGGCATGCCAGATCCTAAAGTCTTAGGCGCTCTTGTTACGGAATTGGCTGCCCTCAAAAAAGCTGGTCATCAGGTCCTTTTGGTCTCATCTGGGGCTGTGGGTACCGGCCGCGCTATGGTCAAAAAACATGCCCCTTTGCAACCCTGTAAGCCAGGCGCTGAAAAACAAATTTTAGCGAGCCTAGGTCAAGCCAATCTCATTACGCTTTATCAGCATTTACTCGATAAGCATGGTTTACTGGCATCACAAATTTTACTAACCAAACAAGATTTCAGCAGCAAAGATCACCATAAACATATGGCTGATTTATTTTCTGCTCTGCAAAAGCAGCCACATATTTTGCCAATCATCAATGAGAATGATTGCGTGACCAATGAAGAAATGGTCCATGTCGATAATTTCTCGGACAATGATGAGCTTGCAGGCCTTCTTGCCAGCATGATGAAGGCAGATCGCCTGATTATCCTCTCGCACATTAAGGGTGTTTATGATCGGCCGCCCGATCAGAAAGGTGCAACGATTATCCCTCTCATTGATGCCAATAAAAAAATTAGTACCAAAGGAAAATCACAAAGTGGGCGTGGCGGTATGGCAAGTAAATTAGCTGTGGCTAGAAAAATGGCAAAGCTTGGCATATGCACCCATATCGCTTCAGCCAATGAAAAGAATGTTTTGGCTCGCTTACTCGCAGATAAACCACTTGGCACAACCTTTATGCCTTTGAAGAAAAAAATATGAGCAATCCGCTTGATACTATAGGTAAAGCTGCACGCGTTGCTGCACATCAATTGGCGCAAGCAACACCTGAGACAAAGAATGCTGCCTTGGCCGCTATAGCCACAGGACTTAAAGCGGCACAAAGCTCAATTCTTGCCGCCAATGAGAAAGATATCGCACAAGCCAAAGCAAATGGCATGAGCGATGCTTTGATGGACCGTCTTAAGCTGAGTGAAGCGAGGCTTGATACGATCATCGCCAGCCTCGCAACGATTGAAGCTTTACCTGATCCTGTTGGCCGCAAACTTGATAGCACCACACGTCCCAATGGTCTGAGAGTTGAGAAATATACAGTGCCCATTGGCGTTATCGGCATTATTTTTGAATCGCGCCCTAATGTTGCTGTTGATGCCGCTGCTTTGTCCCTCAAATCAGGCAATGCCTGTATTTTAAGGGGTGGTAGCGATAGCTGGAACAGCACAGAGGTGATCATCAAGGTCATTCAAAAAGCATTAGAGACAGCGGGCTTGCCACACAATGCTGTTCAAACCCTGCCTTCATCCGATCGTGAGTTGGTCGGAGCTCTTTTGACCCTTGATCAATATGTCGATGTGATTGTACCGCGCGGCGGCAAATCTTTAACCTCACGCGTGCGCGCAGAAAGCCGCATTCCTGTCTTTAGTCACCTAGATGGCATCTGCCATACTTATATTGACGTCAAAGCCGATGTTAAAAAGGCTCTTCCTATTACCGTCAACGCTAAAATGCGCCGCGCATCTGTTTGTGGAGCAACCGAGTGTCTTCTTCTTCACAAAGATATTGCGACAACGATTGGCAAAGAAGCTATCGAAGCGCTTATTTTAGCGGGATGTGAAGTGCGCGCACCCAAAAGCTTACTCTCCCTTGATCAGCGCCTTAAAGAAGTCAGCCCTTCTGATTACGGCCATGAGTTTTTAGCCCCCATTATCGCTGTAGCTATTGTGGATGATGTTGAAGGAGCTGTAGCTTTTATTAATCAGTACGGCTCGCAGCATACAGATGCGATTATTACCGAAGATAAGAAATCAGCCGAGTATTTTCTAACGCATGTCGATAGCGCAATCGCCCTTCATAATGCGTCTACACAATTTGCAGATGGTGGCGAGTTTGGCAAAGGTGCTGAGATCGGCATTGCAACCGGCAAATTGCATGCACGAGGCCCGGTTGGTCTCGAAGAACTCACAACCTATCAATATCGCCTCTATGGCGATGGCCAAATACGCCCTTAGCTGTGCAGTCCCAAAACTTCAGCGACTTTAGCAACGAGCTCGGTTGGCGTCACAGGCTTATCCAAATAAGGAATGCCTGTTCGGTCCCAATCAGCAGGTTTTGTTCCTGATACAAGAATATATTTTGTATTTTTAAACTCACGCGCCAAATCCCTGATCATATCTGATCCAGTTTCTCCCGGCATCGTATTGTCAGAAATAAGCACATCTATTTTTTTCCCTTGCGTCATATGCTGAGAGAAAAGTGTCCGAGCCTCTATGGCACTAAAGCCAACACTTACCCTATGCCCAGCCAGTTCGAGTGCTTCTTGGAAAAGATCAATAATAAGCGGATCGTCATCCGTAAGTATAATTTCAGCCATAGTACTCGCTCCCACCTTTCATAAATTTCACTACTATTTTGTTCAATTTTCTTTTTAAAGAATGAGATTCGCTCCGTAAGTTTTCTATAATGATACGCAAGGCCTACGGGGCTGGATGGGGCCAGGCGGCAGTTTTTAAGGCTAAAATCATAAGCATTGGCAGGGCCGAAAATCCTGCTAAAACAAGGCCATGACTGTCAATGTTCGCATAGCACCCTCGCCGACCGGACTGTTGCATATCGGCAATATCCGTGCGGCTTTATTCAATTACCTCTTTGCCAAAAAGCATGGGGGTCATTTTATGTTGCGTCTGGATGATACGGACCGGACTCGCTCCACAGAAGAGTTTGCCCAAGCGATTGAGCGCGATCTTGGCTGGCTTGGCCTTCATTGGGACAGCTTTGCACGGCAATCCAATCGTCTTGAAAGATATGCTGAAGAATTAGAGAAACTCAAAACCGCTGGCCGCGTCTACCCTTGCTTTGAGACACAAGGAGAGCTCGATCTTAAGCGTAAGACACAGTTGGGTCGTGGCTTACCGCCTGTCTATGATCGCTCTGCCCTCAAGCTTTCACCTGCCGAGCGTGACGCTCTTTTTGCTCAAGGCAAAAAGCCACATTGGCGCTTTAAGCTCAATCACACCGATGTCACATGGGATGATGTGGTGCAGGGTAAGAAAACATTTCCAGCATCAGCCATGTCAGATCCCGTTTTAGTGCGTGAAGATGGTGTACCGCTTTATACATTCTGCTCAGTCGTAGATGATATCGATATGAATGTGACACATATCATTCGTGGCGAAGATCACGTAACGAACACGGCCGTGCAAATTCAGATTTGGCAGGCGATGACAGAAAAGCCTGCCCCTATTTTTGCTCACTTCCCTTTGATTGTTGCCGCAAGCGGCATTGAGATGAGCAAACGTCTAGGCACACTCAGCATCGCCAGCATTCGTGAAGAGATGGAAATTGAGCCTATGGCGATTAATTCCCTACTCGCCAAACTGGGCACAAGTGATGCCATCACACCTTCTGTGACAATGAGTGATCTTGTTAAAGAATTTGATTTGGGTAAAATTTCTCACTCAACGCCAAAATTTGATCTTGAAGATCTGAAGGCGATGAATGCAAAAGTTCTGCATGTCACCACTTATGAGGCTGCCAAAGAACGGCTCAAAGCTTTAGGTCTCAGCGATTTGGATGAGAATTTCTGGAACTCGGTTCGTGCCAATCTCACAAAATTCAGCGATATCAAGCATTGGTGGCAGGTCGCACGTGGTCCCATCACACCAACCATCAATGAAAAAGACTTTGTAACAACTGCGGCTGGGATCTTGCCTGCCACACCATGGGATCAAAATACCTGGTCACAATGGACAAGCCTCATCAAAGAAAAGACGGGTCGCAAAGGCAAAGATCTCTTTATGCCGCTGCGCCTTGCTTTAACAGGCGAAGAACATGGCCCAGAAATGAAGGTCCTTTTGCCAATGATTGGCCCTAAACGCGCTCAGGATCTCTTGGCTGGTAAAACTGCATGAGTGGTTTGCGTCTTTATAATACGCTCTCCCGGGACAAAGAAGATTTTAAGCCCTTGGATGAAAAAAATATCCGCATGTATGTGTGCGGCCCCACGGTTTATGATTTTGCCCATGTTGGCAATGCACGCCCGGTTGTTGTTTTTGATACGCTCTACCGCCTTTTAAAGCGCCATTATCCGAAAGTGACGTATGTCCGCAACATCACGGATGTGGATGATAAGATTATGGCTAAAGCTAAAGAAAGCGGCGAGCCAATTGAGAGCATAACAAGCCGTACGACGAAGGCCTATCATGATGATATGGGTGCGCTTAATGCGCTCTCCCCCGATATCGAGCCGCGCGCGACGCAACACATCAAACAGATGATCACTCTCATTCAATCATTGATTGATAAGAAGCACGCTTATGCGGCTGAAGGTCATGTTCTCTTTAATGTACCCTCCATGAAAGCGTATGGCGCCCTCTCTAGACGGCCCCAGGATGAGCTTATCGCTGGCGCCCGTGTGGAAGTCGCACCTTATAAAAAAGATCCATCAGACTTTGTGCTGTGGAAGCCAAGTGCAGCTGATCAGCCTGGTTGGGATAGCCCCTGGGGACGCGTCAGGCCCGGCTGGCATATTGAATGCTCAGCCATGGCCAAAGAACATTTAGGTGCCACTTTTGATATCCATGGTGGTGGTCTTGATTTGATTTTTCCGCATCATGAAAATGAGATTGCGCAAAGCAGCTGTGCCCATGATGGAGCACCCCTTGCCAAATACTGGATGCATAATGGGTTTCTTACAATCAACAGCGATAAAATGTCGAAGTCGCTTGGCAATTTCTTCACGGTAAGACAGTTGCTTGAGAAGTATCCAGGTGAAGCTATTCGCCTCGCCCTCCTCACGGGCCATTATCGTCAACCGCTCGATTTTACAGAAGAAGCTTTAGATGCTGCGAAATCCAAACTTGATCGTTGGTATGGCGCGTTGCGCAGTACAAAAGACATCACAGCTCAAAAAGATGAGCCTGGAGCTGGCTTTGAAAAAGCGCTTATGGATGATTTGAACACGCCAGAAGCCATTAGCCAGATCGATGAAATTGTTAATCAGCTCAATAAAAACCCAACAGCAGAAATTAAAGCTCAATTGATGACCTGCGGCGAAGCCCTGGGTCTACTTCAGCAGAACCCAGAAAACTGGTTTAAAGCAGCTAAAACAGGTCCATCCGAGGCTGAGATCGAAAATCAGATTGCAGCACGCCTTGCCGCACGTAAGGCAAAGAACTTTGCCGAAAGTGACCGTATTCGTGATGCTCTCATGGCCCAAGGGGTTATCCTAGAAGATGGCCCTCAAGGGACAAGCTGGAAGCGCGCTTAATTCTTCAAGAAAGTCTTATAGGCCGGATTATTTGTCTCATCGACAAAAGCAAAATCCATACCGGCTATAACTTCTTCTAACTTCGCACGCTGTGCTTTTGGCACCTGAAGCCCCATGAGTACACGTCCATAAGCCGCGCCATGATTACGGTAATGAAAGAGGCTGATATTCCAAGATTGCTTGATGGAGGTCAGAAATTTGAGAAGCGCGCCGGGACGTTCTGGAAATTCAAAGCGGTAAAGCACTTCATCCATGAGTTTAGGTGGGCGTCCGCCCACCATATAGCGGATGTGTTCTTTAGCAAGCTCATTTTCCGTCATATCGAGCGTTGCAAAGCCATGATTATCTAATTTCTTACGGAAAGCCTTGCCTTCTTCTTCGTAATTTTGAACCTGCACGCCGACAAAGATATGCGCTTCTTTTTCATTGAAGTAGCGATAGTTAAATTCGGTGATGCTGCGCTTACCAAGGAGTGAACAGAATTTAAGAAGAGCACCAGGTGTCTCACTTAAATTCACAGCGAGTAGCAATTCACGTTTTTCACCAACCGATGTACGTTCAGCTACATGGCGTAAGCGATCAAAATTGATATTGGCGCCCGAGACAATCGCAACCAAATCACCTTTGGAGGATGAATTTTTTTGTACATATTTTTTGATCGCAGCCACACTGAGAGCACCGGCTGGTTCAGCAACAGATCTGGTATCTGTGAAGATATCTTTGATCGCAGCACATATTTCATCGGTATTAACGCGAATAACATCATCAACCAATTCGCGGCAGATACGAAACGGCTCTTCGCCAATCATACGCACAGCAACGCCGTCAGCAAAAAGGCCCACCTGTCCAAGATCCACACGCTTTTTGGCTTTTAATGCCTGATAGAGACAATCAGCATCATCTGGCTCAACACCGATGATTTTGATGTCCGGACGCAAGAATTTTATATACGTCGCGATGCCTGAGATAAGGCCACCGCCACCTACGGGGATAAAGATCGCTTCAATGGGTCCTGAATGCTGCTTGAGCAATTCCATACCGATTGTGCCCTGCCCTGCGATCACATCTGGATCATCATAGGGATGAACAAAGGTAAGGTTACGTTTTTTAGCTATTTGATGTGCATGCTCAAACGCATCACTCAAAGCATCGCCGTGCAAAACAACTTCTGCGCCATGGCTTTGTACGGCCTTGATCTTAATTTCAGGGGTTGTTGCTGTCATGACAATGACGGCTGGAATTTTGAGCCTTTTAGCAGCAAGGGCGACACCTTGCGCATGATTGCCGGCTGATGCCGTAATGACACCACGGCGCCGCGCTTTATCGTCTAAAGCCATCATTTTGGTATAGGCGCCACGAATTTTGAACGAGAAGATTGGCTGCAGATCTTCGCGCTTTAACCAGATTTTGCGCCCCG
The DNA here is from genome assembly GCA_049276515.1 of Alphaproteobacteria bacterium. Taxonomy (GTDB): domain Bacteria; phylum Pseudomonadota; class Alphaproteobacteria; order UBA9219; family UBA9219; genus JAATFY01. The sequence goes on along the minus strand of JBASWO010000008.1, from coordinate 17,372 downwards.
TTTGTTGAGATAAAGCAGGTGCAGGGTCAAGCGGCGTTTGGATAGCCACATCATAAACCGGTGCATTGAGAATCTTTTTGATGTAATCAGGCGGCATAGTGTATTTCCTTGCTGGGAATGCAGCATAAAACAGTTATCTAAGGATTGAAAGCGTGACCTCACAGCCCGCTATTATTTTGGTGGAACCGCAGCTGGTTGAAAATATCGGCATGACGGCACGCGCCATGATGAATTGCGGCCTTACTGAATTACGTATTGTTGATCCACGCGATCCTTGGCCTTTGCATGATGAATTACAGGAACGTATGGATGCCGCGTCTTCAGGTGCAACAGACCTCCTGAAAAACGCCAAAATCTTTAATACAGTTCCTGAAGCCATGGCCGATTTACATTATGTCTATGCGACGACAGGTCGTACGCATGACATGACAAATCGTATTATGACGCCGCGCGCGGCGATCCCTGATATGGCCTCACGCCTTAAAGCCGATCAAAAAGTGGGGGTTATGTTTGGCAGAGAACGTACAGGCCTTGTGAATGATCATATTATTTTAGCCAATGCCAAAATCACCATCCCATTGAACCCCGAATTTTGTTCACTTAATTTAGCTCAAGCGGTTCTTTTAATTGGCTATGAATGGTACCAATCTCACGATCAAACGCCGCCTAATCAATTGCATATGGGCCATAGCCGGCCGGCCAATCGAGAAGAATATTTGAACTTCTATAAGCGACTTGAAGAGGAATTGGAAAATTCTGGCTTCTTTGTTGCTGAAGATATGCGCCCCAGCATGACACGCAGCTTACAAAATATGTTACAGCGTGCTGAAATGACAGAACAAGAGATACGCACATGGCACGGCGTGCTCTCCTCTCTCGTTGGTAAACGTAAAAGGCCTATAGAATGACCAAAACATCCATCATCCAACTCAATGAAGGTCCCACCCCTAAGACTGAGCCTGATCTTATTCGTATCTTTCTCACGGAATGCAAAGTTGATCTGCAAGTTGGCATTTATGATCATGAGCAAGGCAAAACCCAACCCGTTATCATTCAGGTTGAGTTAGAAGCCGGCATTTCTGATGTGTTCCGGGATCTCAAAGAAAACACAATAGACCGCGTTATTAATTATGCGCCGATTTATGATTACATTCAGAAAGATTTGCCTCAGCTGGGACAAATCCCTCTCATTGAAACCGTGGCAGACCTTATTATTGATTTCTGCTTTAAAGATCCACGTGTGCAAAAGGCAAAGGTCCGGGTCGATAAGCCAGACATTTTCCCCAATAGCGTTGCAGGCATTGAAATCTGCCGTAAGCGCTCCAGTTGATCTCACTCAACGTTTAGTTGCTGTGCCTTCACAATCGCATGAAGTGAGAGACATAACCGTCAGTTCTAGAACGAGAAATTTTTTACGAGAACCCGCGCACTTTTTGCTCACTTTTAGAAATTTTTTTAGTCAGAGAGTTATAAAGATTTTTTCTGTCGTCTTTGCCGCTTGACTCCCTAAATTAGGTAATGCAGCGGCATGAGGGATTGTTCACAGCAAGCGTCAAAAACATCAATAACGGCACGAAAAAAGAACATTCATTGAGTATTTTCATTTTTCTGCCACAATAATATGACCACATATCAATGGATTACACTCATATGCCTACTTTTTGAGCAGCGGGTTAATTTGTGTTTATTTACCAGGCAAAATGACGCGTAAAAGTGGTTTTGTTGACAGACTTATCCACAGATTTCGGGGATAAAGAGAGCATAAAGCCCCCAAACTGATAAATGCGAATATGACGAACGACGAGAGCGAAGAGACAAAAGCTGAGCATTTGCATAAAGGCCGCACTGGATTTGATACAGGCGCGGATATTTTACGTGCGCATTTGAAAACTATGCCCTCGTCAGCTGGCGTTTACCGCATGATAGCGGAAAGCGGCACTGTCCTTTATGTGGGCAAAGCCAAGAATTTAAAGAAACGCGTCTCAAGCTATACACAGCGCTCACGCCTTCCCCACCGTATTCAACGCATGGTCGCACAAACACGTACCTGCGAGATTGTTGTTACGAACACTGAGACTGAGGCTCTTCTTTTAGAAGCTAATTTCATTCAGCGCTTTATGCCGCCCTTTAACGTCCTGCTACGCGACGATAAAAGCTATCCCTATATCCTCATCACTCGCGATCATGACTTTCCTCAATTGGCCAAGCATAGAGGGAATAAAAACCGTAAGGGTTGGTATTTTGGCCCCTTTGCTTCTGCAGGCGCTGTCACAGAAACACTGACGCTTTTACAGCGCGGCTTTATGCTCCGAAATTGTACGGATACGTTTTTTGCAAATCGCACCCGTCCCTGTCTTCAGTACCACATCAAACGCTGCACAGCGCCTTGCGTGAATAAAGTCACTGTTGAAGATTATGGACGGCAAACCGCCGAAGCTTTGGCGTTTCTCAAAGGTAAAAGCCAAGATATTCAGAAAAAAATCGCTGAAGAAATGCAGAGCGCAAGTGATGCGCTTGATTTTGAGCATGCCGCTCAATTACGGGACCGTATTAAGGTTCTCACTGGCATTCAAACCCGCCAAGACATCAATGTGGCCGGCATTGATGATGCGGATATCATTGCTCTTCATCAGCAGGGTGGCAAAACCGCTATTCAGATTTTCTTTTTCCGCTCAGACCGTAATTATGGAGCACGTCTCTTTTATCCATCACATGATAAAGAAACGCCCGTTGATGAAATCATGGCCGCTTTTCTTACGCAGTTCTATGCCGATAAGGCCCCACCACCCTGCCTTTACTTAAGCGATAAGCCCCAGGAACAAGAACTCCTGCAAAAAGCTTTATCAGAGCAAGCAGGGCACAAAGTCAGCCTCAATATCCCTCAACTCGGTGATAAGAAGCGCCTCATTGAACATGCACGCAAAAATGCCAAGGAAGCTTTGGGCCGCAAATTATCTGAAAGCTCGGAACAAGCGAAACTCCTCAACCGCGTTACGGAAATTTTTAGTCTTGCTGAGACACCAAAACGTATCGAGGTATATGATAATTCACACATCTCAGGCAGCAACGCCGTAGGCGCTATGATTGCAGCTGGCCCCGAAGGTTTTCTCAAAAAAACCTACCGTAAATTTAATATTAGAAACGAAAAAGCCGCAGGCGATGATTACGCCATGATGGAAGAGGTTCTTACGCGCCGTTTTCGTCGGCTCATTGAAGAAGATCCAACACGTCAGTCTGGTATGTGGCCAGATCTCGTTTTAATTGATGGCGGTCAGGGCCAACTTTCAAAGGCACAAGCCGTTATGGCCGAATTAGGGATACCTGATATGTGCATTGTGGCGATCGCCAAAGGACAAGACCGCAATGCCGGCAAAGAACGTTTTTTTATGCCAGGACGTGAGGCTTTTAGCCTGCCTATGGAAGATCCTGCTCTTTATTACCTACAACGCCTTCGCGATGAAGCTCATCGCTTTGCCATAGGCACACACAGAGCTAAACGCACGAAAGCGATCAGCCAGTCAGGTCTCGAAGATGTGGGCGGCATTGGCACCATAAGAAAACGCGCTCTTTTACATCATTTTGGCTCAGCCAAGGCTGTCGCCGCTGCGGGGCTCGACGATTTAACACGCGTGCCAGGCATTAGCCTCAGTGTTGCTAAAAAAATCCATGATTATTTTCATCAAGAGAATTAATCAGAACTTTAGTTCATCTGTAAAATTACCAATTATTAAATTCATAAAGAAAGTTGAACGTGAAGGATCAGCGTCTTTTGTACGACCTAATTCAGCTATGACATCATCAGGTCTTACAATAACTGGAAGTAATTGCGTTTTTGTATCATCCCCGCCGACAAAAGGTCCGGGCGCTTCACGTACACTCATAGCGGCTGCTTTGCCTTGTGTCGCAAATACATTGAAAACGCGGTAACGGCCAAAACTGCCTGCTGCTGCTTCCGTAAAAGCTTGCGTCACATAACTCTCTTCCGACCAAAGACGGCCACCACCCCGAACGTTCCTTACATTTACGATGTCGTTGTTTTCATTAACAATGACGGACTCGTTACCCTGAGATCCATACATGCGTTTAAATATGCGTTTTTGATCTTTAAGCTCACGGGTTCCTATATAGGTAGGTAAAAGATTGGGATGATCGGGAAACAGCTCATGTAGGACAGCTAACAGGGCTTTATTATGGGCAAGCAGAACCCAATAAGGATCCATAGTGCGCGTTTTAAGACCATCCGGAGGCACGCCATTTTTCGATGATTGCGCAAGATTATACATATAATAATCGCCGGCAAAAAAAGTATAGGCGTGCTGAGCTTGAATACTACGGGCTATGCTGATTGAGCTAAAAACGCGCTGACTGATATTACCTTTAAAAATGCGCCGCTCTAAATCAGCAAACTTCTCACTTTTACGTTGTCCAAAAGCCGTAAAAGCTACCATGGCGCCTGTAATTTGATCATAATTGAGCGTATCAGCGACAACACGGCTTGCGTTAAATCCAGCTTTCCGTGCCCACCGCGTTAATAAGCGAGGTGCCGCGAGCATTCCACGATCACTTTTAGGCGTTTTGTTTTGAGCGATGACTGCAACACGCCCGCCCCGCGGCAAAAACATTTGCCAAGCAACATTCTGGAAAGACTGAATGAGGGCTTCTTCCAAATCACCGAAGGAATTGGCATCAGAAAAACCGGGTTGCTTACGAAGCCAAGCAATATATTTTTCTTGTACCGGACCTGTACCCACAATAAGGCCCATATGGCCTAAATTTCTTTCTAAAAGTTTGGGTGGATTAATACCATCCCAGGCCATATCCAAACGTTCCAGAACAGTATCGCGTATACCTTCATCCAACCAAGATTGGCGCGCTAATTGTAAAACACAGTGATTTTGATATTCATCAGGGTGCATGAAGAATTGGCGCAGCACTTCTGGATTTGCTACGACATAATTCATGGCTTGTTTGAACATGCTTGAAAGTTCAGAGACAGCCTGGCGCATTTGCTCAGCCTGAGATTCGCTAATCTCATAGCCCACATGTTCTTGCCAATAACCTCTTTGCGAGGCGTATTCTGCTGAATGGAGCGCAGGCGAATATAAAGGGCGCTCTCTGAGTGAAACTCGAAACATTATTAGGCCTATAAATGAACTCGCAATATGATGCTAAAATGCAAGGGTTCGGTAGCTTTTACAACCTAAATTGAAGCCTATTAATTGCGCTTATTGATCTTGCCTAACTTTGGTTAATCTCTAGTATGAAAAAAAATTCTGGATACGCATGTTAAATTCTTTAGCCAATCAGCTTACCCTCTCGCGCATCATCGCTATTCCAGTGATTTTGCTTCTGTTAGTTATTCCGCATGGCTGGGCAGCATGGCTTGCCCTTTTTGTCTTCGTAGCAGCCGGTATTACAGATCTTCTCGATGGCTATGTTGCACGGCGCGATAACCAGGTATCAGCGATTGGACAGTTTCTTGATCCGATCGCCGATAAACTTCTCATTTCTGCTGTCATCCTGTTTCTTGTGGCGAACGCACAGATTAGTGGCATGGCGATATGGCCGGCTGTTGTGATTTTACTACGTGAAGTCGCCGTCTCAGGTTTACGTGAATTTCTAGCCGGCGTTCGGGTAAGTGTTCCAGTCAGCCAATTAGCAAAATGGAAAACCTTCATCCAAATCGTTGCCCTGTCCTTTTTGATTATTGGCGATCGCTATGCACCTGACTTTATTCCCGCCACCACGATTGGTGATTGGGGGCTATGGATTGCAGGTATTGTGACGCTCTTTACCGCCTGGGATTACTGGCGGGCGAGTGAAAAGCATTTCGTTAATTGAGCCAATAGAGTTAAAGCACATAGTATTATTTAGTTTCATATTGACGCATTAAATTGAAGCCCATGTACGACCCCTTTATTCAAAAATTCAGCGATTATTTAGGCGACGCAGAACGCCTTCCATTTGTCTCACCTAGCTATAAAGTTTTGGGAGTAGAATTTATCTGCCCCCAATACATAAGCTTTCTTTTCAAGAATGCAGCAGGTGAAATCTTTGGTCGTTTTCAAGTCTACCCTCGCCCGAATGGCGAATTTCACATTTCAGCTATTAATGCGGGGCTAGCAAAATCCAAGACAAAAGGACTTGGTTATGGTCGTGAGTTTGTTAGGCGCGCTGTTTTGTTCGCAACTGACGAAGATTACACAAAAATATCTACATCTATATTTGCAGGTGGTGGAAGTAGCTTCTGGTTTAGTCTTGGGTTTCGTAGTGATGAGCCTTGCAAGCCTAATTGGGGGGAAGCCCGCCGCGATGAAGCTGCGCAGGTTGCTCACTGGAAAGAAAATTTAGCGCGTTGTCCCGATCAAGTCTGGCATTTAGCTAAGACAGATTTAGGGCGTCGCGTTCTACGCAATCGCGGCAACAAAGGTGTACTGGATCTCAGAGATCCCAAACAAAGATCTCATGCTTTTGCACAATTAAAGCTGCCTTTAACGCCTGATCCCTAGGCCCCTTAACCAGACTAAACCCTGAATTGCCTCCTGTTTTCTGCAACTAAAACGCTTTTGACAGAAGCACACCCCAAACGTAGTCTTGGTGTCGATATTCTATTTATTTTGATTAGGGATTTGAGACATGTTTCAGTTTAGCCGCCCTACCAAGACTTATGCCGCCCTCAGCTCAGCTCTGCTGTTAGCAGGATGCGCCGCTAAAGCTCCACCCCCTGCTGATTGTAGTAATGATCAGTTTGGCAGCGCGCACTTCTCACAAGACTATAATGGTTATACCGTTACGCAACGCGCGCTTTCAGGAGAAACCGTCTACACGGGCATTTATGTCGCTCAAGATGCAAAAGAAGCGCGGCAGCAAATTGTTGATTTTTGCACAAGCGGCATAACACCTATGGAAGCTTTAGTAAGACCACCAAACATTGTCGTCGAGGCCATCAATCCGCAAAGCCGGCATTACACTTTAGTTATTGATGGGACTTCGAAAACTATACGCCATAAAGATGGTGCTTATATTGTAACGGCACATGGCTTACCAGTTGCAGAAATCAAAGATGGCCCTGACAGCATTCTGAAAGTCCGAAGAGCTGCTACAGTAAAAGTCTTGGCTAACTCTGCTATCAAGCCAAGCAAGAGCCGCCTCTTAACGAACAGCCCCTAAAGCAGCGGCCGGCATTTTTGCATTCACTGGTTTTTTAAAACTGCTGACATCGCTCCAGAGCGGCGCGATCTCAGCTTGCATGGCCTGCCATTGCATGAGTGTCGAGCGGATCATAGCCCCTTCAACGCCCATGGTTTTCAAAAGCTTCATGACACGCTCAACAGGCGTTTCTGGCTCTGGGAACAACTCGAGTGACATATAATCTTTTTCTTCGAGCTTGAGCTTTTTACGGATCGCACTCAGTGCCACATCAAAGCCGCCTAATTCATCAACCAAACCAATCTTGAGTGCTTGCGATCCAGTCCAAACGCGGCCTTTGGCAACTTCTGGCATTTTCTCCATGGGGATCTTGCGAGCTTCTGAAACATTTTTGGTGAAAGCTTGATAGGTTTGATCCAAAAGAGCATTCATGCGCTCACGTTGAGCTGGCGTGAAAGTCTCAACCAAAGACCACATGCCCGCTTCATCATTGGTCTTAAGGGTATCAAAACGAACACCAAGTTTTTCCAAAAGACCTTGGATGGTAAATTTGCCCGAGATCACACCAATGGAGCCCGTGAGCGTACCCGCATCGGCCACAATTCGATCTGCATTCATTGAAATCCAATATCCACCTGATGCCGCTACATCTGACATAGAAACAATGACGGGCTTACCCTTTTTCTGAGCATGGATAACGGCGCGGCGGATTGTCTCAGATGCTTCAGGCGATCCGCCAGGACTATCAACGCGGAACAAAATGGCTTTGACGTCTTTATCATTGGCAGCTGCATTAAAGGCGCCTGCAATAACATCGGCACCCATAAGCTTTTCACCGCCAATATCGGCTGGACCTACATTGCGATCAACAATGAGGCCTGTGCCATAAATGAGCGCGATCTTGGCTTTGGATTTTTCATGTTTTTTATGTGTGGCGGCTAAATAATGATCAACGCTGACAGCTTTAGCTTCAACGCCCAGCTTCTTTTCAACCTCTTCATCTAGTTCATCAGCATAGCCAACACGCGTTACAAGATTAGCTTTTAAAGCCTCACTCTCTGTATAAGGCCCCTTATCCATCAAGCTTTTGACTTGAGCTGTTTCCCATTTACGGCTTTCTGCAATACCGCTCGCAATTTGATTGGCGATATCATCGATCATGCTTTGCATCATGGTGCGCGCAGGCTCCGACATATCATCGCGTGTTGCGGTTTCCATGAGGGATTTATATTCCTCACGCTGCATGAAATCAGGCTTCACGCCGATTTTATCAAGAGCTGTTTTGGCAAAAGGTGATTGGATCGCAATGCCAGAAAGACCGACAGAGCCTACAGGCTGCAGCCAAATTTCTTCGAAAGCGCTCGCTAAATAATAAGCACGGTTACCTAGACCGAAACTGCCGTAGGAGGATGCAAAGGCATAGGTTGGTTTGCCTGTTGCACGAAAACGAGCGATGGCAGCACGTAATTCTTGAGAATGCGCCAAACTGGGCTGGCTTGGACCAAAGCGTGCCACTAAAGCTTTAATCTTGGGATCGTTTTTTGCGTTATCGATAGCATGCAGAACATCAAGAAGGGGGGTTGCCTCTTCATGCATCGCGAGCTGCAAAGGAGATGGCTGATTTTGCTCAACGATAGGTTCATCAAAATTGAGAACTAGAACAGCGGCATCAGGGATTTTACCAGCTCCTTTTTGCTCTTGAGAGCCAAAGATAGCTGCAACAAGAATAATGAGCGTTACAAGAAGGCCAATGATAGCAAAAAGGCGGGTAAGAATTTTAAGCACGCTGGGACCCCGGATAGACTGTTCGTTAAAGACTGTTCGTTCAGGAATGATTACTCTATCTTGGCTTTTAAGTCACGTTTAACAACAGTGAGATATGACGGATAAATCTCCCATTCTTTTATGGTTACGCCAGGATTTACGCCTCGCTGATAATGCCGCCCTGAACTGGGCTGCACGCCAGGGACCCGTTGTACCTCTTTATATTTGGGATGAGGACGGAGAAGATCCCTTCCCTCCTGGCGGCGCCTCAAAATGGTGGCTAGCTGAAGCTTTAAAGGATTTGAGCGAAGCATTTGAAAAGCTTGGTGCGCCACTTATTCTAAGGCGGGGTGAGCCAAAGCAGGTTTTAGAAAGCCTTATTGCTGAGACTGGAGCTACATCCATTACATGGAACAAAAGTTATGAGCCTTTCGCATGCGCGCGCGATAATCATCTCATTGAGTTTTTTGAAAAGAAGGGCCTTATCATCAAACCCCATTCTGGCTTTCTTCTTTTTGAGCCAGGCAGCATTAAAACGGGTGCTGGCACCCCTTTTAAAGTCTTTACGCCTTTTTCGAAAGCCTGTTTTGCTGCTAAAACTCCGGAAAAGCCCGAAGCTGCTCCATCAAAGCTTCAAAGCATGGCAGGCATAAAAACTGATGATCTGAAAAATTGGAACTTAGTGCCAAAGAAAGCCACATGGCCCGAAGGCTTAAAGGCTGCTTGGACACCAGGAGAAAAAGCAGCACATCAACATTTGCGTAACTTTATTGATAAGGCTTTAGATAGTTATCAAAAAGGTCGTGATAGACCCGATAAAAATCATACGTCTCGTCTTTCATCTTACTTACATTTTGGTCATATCAGCCCAAAACAAGTTTGGCATGCTATTCAATATGCGGTTGCAAAAACACCCTCTCTTGGAAGTCACGCAGAGCGCTATCTGCTCGAGATTTTATGGCGTGAATTTTCTTGGCATCTTTTATCGCACATTCCCAATCTCCCAACAGAGCCACTCAACAAATCTTTCAGTCAATTTCCATGGAAAAAAGATGAAAAAGGCTTGAAAGCTTGGCAGCGCGGCATGACGGGTTATCCAATCGTAGATGCTGGTATGCGCCAATTGTGGCAAACCGGCTGGATGCATAACCGCGTGCGTATGATCGCAGCCTCCTTCTTGATCAAAGATTTATTGATCGACTGGCGTGAAGGTGCTGCATGGTTCTGGGATACGTTGGTTGATGCAGATCTCGGCAATAACACCGCAAGCTGGCAATGGGTCGCTGGATGCGGCGCTGATGCATCGCCTTATTTCCGTATTTTCAATCCCACTTTGCAGGGCGAAAAATTTGATCCGGACGGCGATTATGTCCGTCAGTTTGTACCGGAACTTGCCAAGCTGGATCGTCAGTTTATCCACCAGCCCTGGAAAGCACCTCAAAAGGCTCTTAAAGAGGCGGGCATCATTTTAGGGACAACTTACCCCAATCCGATTATCGATCATGGAAAAGCCCGCGAAAGGGCCCTAACAGCGCTCAAGTCAACGAAAAGCAACGCATCACAAGCAGCTGAAATTAAAGGTTTTTTTGACTAGCTATACAGGGTTCATCTCTGGGGGCGGCAATGCTTGACAAAAGGTGGGTATTTCAACGACATTGCCGCCTCCTGCAGGCCCCAAAAAGGCCCGCCTAGAAAGAGAAGAAAGATTTCAGGTTACTGCTATGGCAAAGTCAAAAAACGATATCAAACTGGTGAGCTCAGCCAACACAGGCTTTTTTTACGTCACCAAGAAGAACCCAAAGAACAACACCAAAAAGCTTGAGCTGAAGAAGTATGATCCGGTTGCTCGCAAGCATGTTGTTTTCAAAGAAGGCAAGATCAAGGAAAGCAAGAAGTAACCCTTGTCGCGCCTGCAAGCAGACCTTGCACTTTTATTCGCCGGTTTCATTTGGGGCTTTGGTTTTATCGCGCAAAAAGACGCGATGGATCATATCGGCCCCTGCACATTCCTAGCTTCTCGATTTTTGCTCTCGGCGGCCTTTGTCTTGCCGCTGGTTTTCTATGAGAAAAGCATCAAGCGCTTAGGTAAAGCTGCACGCAATGGCTATGGCCTTCACATTCTGATGCTGTGTCTGATTTTTACAGCCGGCGATATTCTCCAACAATATGGTTTGACGACAACGACTGTGACGAACACAGCCTTTCTAACAGGGCTTTATGTCGTCATGGTCCCTTTTGTTGGTTATGTCCTTTATAAACAAAAATTATCCTTCACGGTTTTCATCGCCGGCCTTTTTTCAGTAATTGGCGTTTGGTTTTTATCAGGCGGCACATTAGATAACATCGCCATCACACTTGGCCGCGGCGAGATCTTGGTTTTGCTTTGCGCACTATGCTTTGCACTTCAGGTCAGCATGCTCGGCAATCTTACGCAAAAACTGAAAGCTCCCATGTTGCTTTCTTTCTTACAGTATTTGGCTGTCGGCCTGATTACTTTGGTTTTAGCCCTCGTCTATGAAGAAATAAATTTAGCTGCCCTCAAAGAAGCCTGGGTCTCGATTGCTTTTGCAGGCATAGCTTCAGGCGGCATTGCTTACACTTTGCAAGCTGTTGCCCAACAACATACGCCTTCAGCCGACGCTGCTATTATTATGAGCTCAGAAGCTCTTTTTGGCGGTATTGGCGGTGTTTGGCTCCTCAAAGAACCCTTTACCTTTGCAAGCTTTATAGGTTGCACGGCCATTATGGGTGCTATCATTCTCGTGGAACTCGCCCCTCTTCTAAGGAAGACACGGCGCGTAACTTTGAAGTCACTTTTTAAATATCAAAAATGAATTACCGCCATATTTATCATGCAGGCAATATATGTGACGTCGTTAAACACGCCGTCCTTACTTTGATGCTTGGCCATTTGCGTGAAAAAGAAAAAGGCTTCTTTATTCTTGATACACATGCAGGCATCGGCAGATATGATTTAGAAGAACCGCGTGCCCAGAAAACGGGCGAAGCACAAGATGGCATTCTGAAATTACTCGCAGCTCCTTATATAACAGGGATCTCCGATTATTATGCGAGCATTCGCAAAATAAATCCTGATGTTCAAAGCCTTCGCTATTATCCTGGCTCGCCTCTCTTAGCGACACTCATGATGCGCCCGCAAGATCGTTATGTGGGCTGCGAATTTAATCGCGAAGAATATCATGAACTACGTCGCTTACTTGAAAACAATCCTCAAGCTCATATCCATCACCGTGATGGTTATGAAGCTTTACAGGCCTTTTTACCGCCTGAGGAAAAGCGCGGTCTTGTTCTTATCGATCCACCCTTTGAAAGCCCTGATGAGTTTAAACGGATTACAGAGGCTATCCATGCTCATAAGCGTTGGCCGCAGGGACAATATTTGATTTGGTATCCAATTAAAGAGCGCCCTGCTCTCTGGCGCTTTCATGAAGTTCTTACAGCGACAGGCATTCCAAAACAGCTTTGTGCTGAATTTCTCTATGAAGAAGAAACGCGGCATGACAGGCTTAATGGCTGCGGACTTATTTTGATCAATCCCCCTTGGCAGATGGATAAGAAGTTAGAAGCTCTCTTCCCTGCTTTGCATGAAGCGCTTGGAACTTCTTACAAAGGAAGTTCTATCAAATGGCTCACGCCAGAATAATTAGATTTTTCTAAAGCCTTGGGCAACGAGATAAGTCTCAGAAGATTCTGCACGGCTTGCAGCAGGTTTGGCATGTTTAACTTTGGTGAAGTTTTTTTTGAGCTCATTAAGCAATGTTCTCTCAGCACCACCTTGAAAGAACTTACAAACAAAACTGCCACCAGGCGACAAGACTTCCATGGCAAAATGTGCTGCCATCTCAGTCATCGCCATAATGCGGATATGATCAGTTTTAGCGTGGCCCGTTGTATTGGGCGCCAAATCACTGAGGACAATATCGGCGGGCCCTTTAAGCGCTGCCTTTAATTGATCCGGCGCATCATCAGCTAAGAAATCCATTTCAAGGATCGTGACGCCTTCAATTGGATCCATAGGCAGAATATCTAGAGCTACTAATTTACCCTTTTTGCCAATGATGGGTTTAGCCACTTGGCTCCAACCACCAGGTGCTGCTCCCAAATCAACGACACGCATACCGGGTTGAAGTAATTTGAATTGTTCATCTAATTGCAAAAGCTTGAAGGCAGCACGTGAGCGATAACCATGCTCTTTTGAGGCGGCCACATAAGGATCATTCAAATGACGCTGAAGCCATTGCCGTGAGGATTCTGAGCGCTTATTCTTCTTACGCACACGTACGACCTCGCGTCGCTTAGATGCGATGCCGCCTATACCTCTATGTTTGCCAGTACCTTTCATGGGCCCCTTTATAGCTGAAAATGGCTATATTCCACTATTCTAAATAGATGCATGAGGCCTACACAAAGCATAAGCTCTGTGATACCAAAACAGCCCTGCTCTTGGGGGATCGTCTAATGGTAGGACAACAGATTCTGACTCTGTTTATCGTGGTTCGAGTCCACGTCCCCCAGCCACCCGCATGATTGGTGGTATTTCATCTCGTAAACAACCAATTTCGAAAAGATCTAAAGCAAAATTAATTGAGGCTAGAGGGCCTATTCACTGCGACGGAACTTCGTATCATCGATTAATGCGGCACTAGTTATCCAAGCTAAATCTTTTTATTTCAGGCATTTATCTGAAACTATTAACTATAGATTTTTGTTTGGATGGTCCATGTGTCTTGCTAATGTTTCATATATTAGAATAACAATATTGAAAAATTTGATTGAGTTGATATGTCAAACAATAACGACATAAATGAGGGTCAAAACACTGTTGTGCTTTTGGCAAGGCAAGCTCTAAAAAAGTTGCCTGACTTCGAAATCAGCCCATCACTTCAGGATGCATTGGATCGAGCTGCCCGCATAAACAATGCTTTCTACTTTGCTGGAAAACTAGAAGATACTGCTAATCAATATGTAAGATCAGACGGACTTCAAGTCAGAGACTTTATTCAAGGCGTTATTTCAGAGATAGAATTTATGTCCGGTAAATGGCGCGGAACGTTAATGCAAATGCTTGGTACAACCGTTGTAGATACATATGGAATAGAAGCACTCAATTTTTACCACAACGCCGTTGTTAGCATACTCAGAAAAGCGCTTAGCGAGAAAAGCATTGCGCCTGTCGATGGTGTTATATCTATAGCTGATGCAGTCATATCCAGTCCGTTCTGTCTTGAACATGACCGCGAAGACGCGGCTGAAATTAAAGAAAAGCTACAGGACTTGAAAGACGCAGGGCATATTCGAAGCCACGTTTTTGAATTTAGAAATGATCCAGCCGAGTCCTACGTGCTTGAAATCACAACTGCACCCTGTGCTTTTATACAGCTGCGCACTTCTGCCAAGGTATATAAACTGAGGGCACCATCATTGGTGTTATAATGCTTTAGTGCTCGTTAACCTAAATCCAGGGCTTTTCCGGTAAATTTAGGCACATATCTGGATAAAGATAAAATGTCTTGGTAACATTCAGTTCGAGCTATATCCACGAAGGCCAGCCAAACTTCTCTCTACAGAACAATCATTCGGAGATGACATGAAAATCGCCCAAAATGTCACAGAGCTTATTGGCAATACGCCACTTGTCCGACTGAACAGGCTGACAAAGGGATTAGATGCCATCATTTTGGCCAAGCTCGAATTTTATAATCCAGCACATAGCGTTAAGGACCGTATTGGCGCCGCGATGATCGAAGCCGGAGAAAAAGCCGGTCAGATCAAAGGGGGCACTGTCATTGTGGAACCTACCAGCGGCAATACGGGCATTGCTCTTGCCATGGTCTGCGCTGCCCGTGGTTATCGCTGCATCCTCACCATGCCTGAAACTATGAGTAAGGAGCGCCGTCAGTTGCTGCGCGCGTATGGTGCAGAACTCGTTTTAACGCCTGGGCCTGATGGCATGCCCGGTGCAATTAAAAAAGCTGAAGAAATCGCAGCTTCAATTCCAGGTGCCTTCATACCGCAGCAATTTAAAAATCCAGCTAATCCAGAAATTCATCGCAAGACAACGGCTGAAGAAATTTGGAATGATACCGAAGGCAAGGCTGATATTCTTGTGGCTGGCATTGGCACTGGCGGCACAATTACGGGTGTTGGCGAAGTTATCAAAAAACGTAAACCGTCTTTTCAAGTCGTCGCAGTTGAGCCCGATGCTTCGCCTGTTTTATCAGGTGGTGTTAAAGGACCACATCCCATTCAAGGTATTGGCGCAGGCTTTATCCCTGACATTTTAAATACAAAAATTTATGATGAAGTCATTCGTGTTAAAAACGAAGACGCTTTTGATATCGCACGCCGCGCTGCCAAAGAAGAGGGTCTGCTGGTTGGTATTTCGTCAGGAGCTGCCATTTGGGCCGCCTTACAGGTCGCGGCAAAGCCGGAAAATAAAGGGAAAATGATCGTAGTCATCATCCCCTCTTTTGGTGAGCGTTACTTAAGCACACCACTCTTTGCCGATCTTGCGGACTAAAAGCTTAGCGCTTGGTCCAGCTACCATCAGGAGCTTGATAGCTATTGCCTGCTGGAAGCTTCGTGATGATTTCTTGGGCCGCCAATTTAGCGACAACATCAACGGGCTGACCATTTTGCGCTGAAATGCGTGCATATTCTTGTTTGCGCTTTGCATTAACCTCAGCGACCAAAGATTGGGCCTCAGGCGTAGGCTTAAGAGCAGCCACATAACCATCAAGCTTCTCACCCACGAGCCCTTGATTGCGAGCACTATGCAGATCAAGCGCTAAGGCTGGAAGTGCTATCAGCGCCAGTGAGACAATCAGTAAACCTAAAGAACGTAATTTCATAAGATCCTCCGGTTAGAAAACATCTGGGTTTTTGGCAATTGCTTTTTGCACATCTTTTTGAATTTCAACTTTGATGTGCTGTTCGATATTCACATTCAAGTTAATTTCAATGGGCTTATCAGGCGCCTGCAATTGCACAGTTGGTGTACAGGCAACTGCAAATAACAGGGCGAGTAGTATGGGGCTATTTTTTTGCATTGGTATCTTGCTCCAAAAACTTTTTAGGATTGGACAACCAGAGTAGATTTTGCTGCACGAAATCTAGCACGTCGCCTGTAAGATGAACACTCATTTTGACAGTCTTTCCTTCATAAACTGCTGGGTTATTACCTTCTAAACTCATCAGCACCTTGAGATTGTTATTGGCATCCGTATTCACGCTAATAGCGAGAAGCTTATAATGAAAATCTTTCAAGACTTCTCGCACAAGAGCCACTTGTTGATTTTCACCAGGGATAGCTTCGGGTGCCATCTTGATGATGCCTGGCTCTTCAGTCTGTAGACTTCCTTGATGGACCGTAAAGTTTCCATTCTTTCCTAAAGTAATGGGTATATGACCAGATATAGTACCGCTCGCTGTTGCCTTATTCCCTGTAAGCTTTTGTAAGAGAATATCCGTAGAAACACGATTGATCTGAACATCGGCATAAAGCGCTTCAGCACCTTTCATGGGTACGCGTATGTCTTTGACAGAGAGGCTGCCATTATTCCAAGGCATTTCAGCAGATGATATCAAAAGTTCTGATTTGTCGGGTGACCAAAGCAGGTAGGTAAAGTTGAAATTACTTTTATAACTTTGATCAGCGCTTGTTAAAGTGCCTTTGATCTTAATCTCATTGGATAAAACAGAAAAACTTCCTTCTGCCTTTAAAGGAGGTGTGGGCGGCTCAGATCCCATAATCTGGATATCTTGAATGCGCCAAATTCCATTCCATTGGCCTGCTGCTTTATCGAGTGTTCCCTCAAGATAGGTCTCACCACTCATGAGTTGCAGGCTTTGATTTTTAAATGTGAGACCTGTGCTCTTATAAAGAACGCTTGGTACCGGTTCTCTTAGCCATGTGACATCAAGAGGGATGTCGGCTTGCCAGGCATCAGCCGTTAAATGCAGAAAACTTTTCTCAAATCGGACATCGCCCAAAGGAAGTGTTGATATCTCATCTTCTGTGACAGGAAAGAGGAAGGGTTTTTTATTGGAATTGCGATAATTCTCTAATCCCATCACACCCCAATGACCGCCGACAGAGCGAACATCAAGGTGAAGACCGGATAGATTAAGTTTTTGTACTTTACCCTTGAGTAAATCTGGCAAAGAATAATCGAGGACAACATTATCGAGAGCGAGAGGTGGTGTACCACCGACCGTAATATTTTTTAGCGTTATGGATGTAAGGCCGAGGCTCTCAACCGTGAGATGCACATTCTGAAGACCCTGAGCTTCGAGAGCGATTTCGAGGCGTTTGCCAACCCAGCCTTTCCAAGGCAATATGATGATGGCGAGCCCAATGACTGCCAGAAGGGCAACAATCACGGAAAGGGTTCTTTTTCCAAACACTGTCATACTTTCCCTATCATGCTCAAAAAAGT
>JBASWO010000007.1:0-10074 GCA_049276515.1 Alphaproteobacteria bacterium | reverse complement strand
CTATGGTAATGCGGGTCTGAATTACTTTGGTGGCAATGTTGGTATCAATGTTGCGGTCTCAACCACCAAACCACTTTTGGTTGGTAGTACCTCAAGCAATGGTAACGGCGCTTATCTGGATGCAACCGGTGTTTGGGTCAACGCATCAGATCGTCGTATCAAAGAAAACATTAAACCCATCCAATATGGCCTCGATTCCGTCATGAAACTGAAGCCAGTTGCTTATGATATGAAGGGCACGCATGCAAAACAGGTTGGCTTTATCGCGCAGGATGTCCTGAAAGTCGTACCTGAAGTGGTGGGCGTTCCTAAAGATGCCGAAAAAGAACATTATGGTTTATCATACGGCAATATGGTGGCTGTAACTGTCAAAGCCATTCAAGAATTGAAGGCCGATAATGACAATCTGCGCCAGCAAGTTGTGTCTCTGAAGAAATCAGGGACCGGTGGCAGCAAAGACCAGATCTCAAGCGATGCTGTTATTAGCCAGCCTTCTCATCTCCTTCTTTTGATCAATGGCGGGTTGATGCTGATCGTTGTTGTTTTGGGCGGTGTAGTCTTGTCTATCAATCGCGATATGCGTAAACTACGCAAACAGCTTAAAAAAGCAGGCTAATCAGCAGGCTTATCTTAAACAAACGGCACACTGATGAAGTTACGTATTCTTGCCGCCAGTTTCATTTTTATTTTGGCCCTCATGCCACTTTCTTCCCATGCGGCTGAGAAAATTACCGCTGGTAGTGCTTGTACAGGTGATGCCAGTGCTTTGGATTGGGACACTGTATGGAATTGTGTCAGCAGTGTTTGGACACGCGCCGCCCTTATCATTGGCATATCAACTGACACTTGCGATAGTAACCATGCAGGTGAAATCAGCTATACAAGTACGACACCGCGTAGCTTACAGTATTGTAATGGAACGGCCTGGACAAATATTGTGATTAAACATGCAACGCCGGCCGCAGCTGATATACCAGCGGGTGCTGCCTGGTTTGTGCTCACGCAGACTGCATGGACCGGTAATTTGGGTGGCCAGGCGGGTGCTGATGCCAAATGTCTAACCGAACTATCCGGTAACAGTAATTGGTTGGGATATTCCAATGCTCTATCGCGCCTTGATGCGGCGCATGTAAAATCCTTTTCTTTTTGCAGCCCATGTCTCTCTCTTCAAGCAAGTACTCCCTATTATTTTGCGCGTGTAGGTGACGCAACAATCGGAGGTGCCAGTTTTACAGTGGATTCCAGCAATCTTGGCCCCAATGATAATGCCAATTGGGCCGCAGCTAACTATTTTGGCGGCTCCTTTACTTATTGGAGTAGCCGTTATGTTGCCGGCTCGGGTTCTAGTACGACGCAATGGATCAACACAGTGCGTTCGAGCGGTGAAAATTGCAGTACGTATGGTAGCGCTTCCGCAGGCACTGGTGGATTTACAGGCCAAGCATCAAATACAAATCGTAGCCGTTGGTATGCGGGTGGCAATACTTGCGAGAAATCTTTCCCCCAAATTTGTGTTGTTAATCCTTGAAGGTTGATCATGTTGCTTCGCCTGCTCCTCCTCTCTTTTCTTATGACGCTGCCAGCAGCTTCTACCCTTCAGGCAGCTGAAAAATTGACGGCTGGCGGTGCTTGCACAAGTGATACGAACGTTCTTGATTGGGATACGGTTTGGCAATGCGTCAGCAATGTGTGGGTACGAGCTGGGCTTTTTATCGGCACGTCAAGTGATACCTGCGATTCCACCAAAGCCGGCAAGATGCGCTACAACTCTCCGAATATGGAATATTGTAATGGAACGGCCTGGACTGTTCTTACTGATGCTACTGTGAGTCCGGGCCTCAATGCGCCTGCGGGCACAGGCTATTTTGTTATGTCCAAAAGTACATTTAATGGCTGTCTGGCCCAGAATATCACCACAATCACCCATAGCGGAACAACCGCAACAGTGACAACGGCAGCTGTGCATATGTTAAGCGTAGGCATGAGGGTAGTAATGGCTGGCATCGTGGTTGGCGGCACTTCTTCGGCTATATATAACGGCACATTTACTATTGCTACCGTTCCCACATCGACTAGTTTTACCTATACTATGGGGTCCGACCCGGGTGCCGATCCCGATGCCGGTGCTGCCGGTGCTTCGCTTGTATCTCTCACTTTTAGTACGACGACTGTTACGGCAACAACTGGTACGGCGCATAATCTCGCTGCAGGACAATATATCAAGCTCATCGATAACCAGCCGATTGCCTATAATGGCACCTATGTCGTTGCGACAGTACCGACCTCAACAACATTTACATACACACTTAGAAGTACGCCTGCAGCAAACACGGCCGTGGGTAGTTATTCAACGTTTATTGGAAAATATTGTCTTTCCAATAGTACTTATACTCGAGATCAGGTTTGCCTTAATGAATTAACCACCAACACCGACTGGATGGGTTATTCAACGGCCAACGCCAACGGTAAATTAACTCAGAATAATGTGTTTAATTTTATATGTTGCCGAGGCATGCCTCCATACGCAACTTTTTCTTTTGCGCGGGCAGGTGCTTCGTCCATAGGTGGTGCGACATTTAAGGGCGATGTGGACGGTCTTGGTCCTAATGACAGTGCCAATTGGGGTGCATCCAATTATTTTGGAACCGCTCAAGGCTTTTGGTCAGAACGCTATCTCAACAGTTCCACACAATGGAGAACCTCGGCACGTTCGTCTGGCGAAGACTGTAACAATTGGAGCGATAGTACGGCATTTCGTTCCGGTGTCGCGGGTAATCCTAACAATGTAGATGCTACGCGGTGGTATGGCGGCACGCCGGGCAATAACTTTACGTACAGCTGTGACCGTTTAAATCGCATCGTATGTTGGGTTAACCCTTGATAGGTATGCATATGAAGTGGCACTACACTCTCTATTTTTCCCTGTTTCTTCTAGTTGCGCCCGTAACAACAGAAGCGGCTGAAAAATTAACAGCGGGCGATGCCTGCACAAGTGATACCAATGTTCTCGATTGGGATACGGTCTGGCAATGCGTCAGCAGTGTATGGACACGCGCTGCCCTTTTTATTGGTACGACATCCGATACGTGCGATTCCACCAAAGCCGGTAAGCTTCGCTATAACAGTGGCGATCTCGAAGTATGTAACGGCGGTGGCTGGGGTGCCTTATCAAATAACGCTGTTGTGCCCACGCAAGGAAGTGCTACAGGCGGTTATTTTGTGCTTACACAAACGACTTATACTGGCAGTTTGAACGGCGCTAATCTGAATGTTCCCAATGTCGGCAATTATGGCGCCAATGCTGTTTGCCTTACTGAGCTTACGACAAACACAGCATGGCTTGGTTATTCCACGGCTAATGCAGCTGGCCAGCTTGAGTTGGGCAAAGTTTACGCATTTACAGGTAATATCGATCTCCTTCCTAATACCACTTACGCATTTGCGCGCGTTGGTGATGCGTCAGCTGGCGGTGCTACTTTTACAACGGGTTCCACTGGTTTAGGTCCCAATGACAGCGCTAACTGGTCAGACGCAACCTATTTTAATATAAGCGCAACTTACTGGGTGTTTGCACGAGCACCGGGCAGCAACACTGTCTGGGGCGCAGCTTCGGCTGAGCTCAATACCGGTGTGGTTTGTTCAACAGATTCTCGATATGACACGGGTACTAGCGCAAAGAATGGATCTTACGGTTCAAGCAATAGTACAACCAGTAGCCGGTGGAGTGGCACTAACGCTACCTGCGACAATACGCATCGTCTTATTTGTTTTGTCAATCCGCCGTAACTTTACGCTTCGGCCTGTTTGGCCATGCGCTTACGCATATTGGGATCTAAAAAGCGCTTACGAAGACGAATGGATTTTGGTGTGACTTCTACCAATTCATCATCACCGATATAGGCAATCGCTTTTTCAAGTGTCATAAGAATAGGTGGCGTCAGGCGTACAGCTTCATCTTTAGATGTCGTGCGTATGTTGGTGAGTTTCTTACCTTCCAACACATTGACGTCCAAATCATTGCTCTTGGAATGTTCGCCGACAATCATGCCTTCATAAATCTTGACACCAGGCACAATGAGCATGGGTCCACGCTCTTGTAATTTCCACATAGCATAAGCAACAGCTTCGCCCGATCCATTGGCGATTAGAACGCCAGTTCTGCGCGCTTCGATAGTACCTTTATATGGCGCATAACCATGGAACAAACGGTTCATAAGACCAGTGCCACGTGTATCGGATAAAAATTCACTGTAATAACCAATCAAACCGCGCGACGGACCAATAAAGGTCAAGCGCACTTTGCCACCACCTGATGGACGCATATTGGTGAGCTCAGCCTTACGCTCGGACAGTTTTTGAACGACAGTGCCTGAATAAGGCTCATCAACATCAACGACGATTTCTTCCATAGGCTCTAAACGTTGGCCTTTTTCATCGGTTTGAAAGAGAACGCGTGGACGACTGATGGATAATTCAAAGCCTTCGCGGCGCATGGTCTCAATCAGAATGCCAAGTTGTAATTCGCCGCGGCCAGAAACTTCATAAGCATCCGCGGTTTGCGATTCAGCAATACGAATAGCAACATTGCCTTCAATTTCACGCATGAGGCGATCACGAATAACACGGCTTGTAACTTTATCACCTTCGGTACCTGCAAGCGGCGAGTCGTTCACCGAAAAGGTCATGGCAATGGTTGGTGGATCAATAGGACGTGCAATGATGGGCTGTGTTACAGCAACATCACAGAGCGTATCAGCAACTGTTGTTTTGGTAAGACCTGCAATAGCGACGATATCGCCAGCATGAGCTTCTTCAACAGGTACGCGCTCCAAGCCACGGAAAGACAAAACCTTAGTAACGCGGCCCTGTTCAATGAGAACGCCTTCGCGTGTCATACCCTTAATTGGCATATTCACTTTTACGGTACCGGTCTGAATTCTTCCGGTTAGTAAACGACCCAGGTATGGATTGGCTTCTAGAATGGTTGCCAACATAGTGAAGGGAGCATCGGCATCAACTTTCGGTGCCGGAACGTGCCGTTCAATCAAATCAAAAAGTGGATCAAGATTTTTCTGCTCATCTCCCATATTCTCGATCGCCCAGCCGTTGCGGCCGGAAGCAAATAAAGTTGGGAAATCGAGTTGCTCTTCAGTTGCGTCAAGCGCTGCGAACAAATCAAAAATCTCATTATGGACTTCGCTGGCACGCGCATCGGCACGGTCAATCTTATTGACAACAACCATCGGCTTTAAGCCAATAGCGAGCGCCTTCGAGACAACGAATTTTGTCTGAGGGAGTGGGCCTTCGGCAGCGTCTACGAGGAGAACAACGCCATCAACCATAGAGAGAATGCGCTCAACTTCACCGCCGAAATCGGCGTGACCTGGTGTGTCCACAATATTAATGCGGATATCGCCATGTAAAATGGAGGTACATTTCGCTAAAATCGTAATGCCACGTTCGCGCTCAAGATCATTGCTATCCATAGCGCGTTCAGCCACTTGCTGGTTCTCACGGAAAGTTCCGGATTGCTTTAGCATCTGGTCAACAAGGGTGGTCTTGCCATGGTCAACGTGAGCGATGATGGCGATATTGCGTAATTTCATAGTATCCGTATCCGTTAATTTTCGCGTCTTACTATCAGGCTTTTTTCCAAATGTCTTTAAGCGTGTTTAGTTTCAGGCCTAAACAATTAGGCAATAAAGCCTTTTATGCCGCTTAAAACGGCCCAAACGCCTAAAGCGCCAAGAATTACCGCTGTTATGCGGTTTATCCAGATAACGCGAGTCTCGGTAAAATGTCCTCTGACAAGAGCAATACCGCCTGAAAGCATAACCCACCAAAGGGCTGCGCCAAAGAAGATGCCGCCAATAAGAGTGCCGGTATCAATGGTATTTTCGAGATTGCTGAAGGTTGCCACAACAGCCAAAACGGCAAAAATAGTAACTGGATTTGTCATCGTAATAGCAAAGCCGCTTATAAAGGCCTTGAGTGAGCCCATCAAAGTCTCATCTTGAGCCATACCAACAACGCGCTGCGCAAGAGCCGTTAAATGACGAGGTGGGGGCTTTGGTTTGTCATGCCACGTATGATAAGCGCCGAAAAGTAGAAAGCCGCCGCCGAGCACGCGTATATAAAGATTATATTCATGCATAAAATCAAGAATGGCAGAAATACCTAAAGCTGCGACAGCGCCAAAAATGGTGTCAGCAACCGCAGCGCCCAAACCAGTAGCAAGGCCGACGATCAAACCTTTTTGAATCGTACGGCGTATACAAAGCAGGCCAATGGGACCCACTGGTGCTGAAACCATGAGGCCTAAAACCAGGCCTCGGTAAAAGACATCTACTTGTTCAAGCACGTGAAGTACCCCAATGCATTGTGATTCCTTATAATAGAAGTCTTGTAAGCTGGGAATGCTATTATTAACCGCCTTTTTATCCCTTATGTC
Organism: Alphaproteobacteria bacterium; assembly: GCA_049276515.1. GTDB lineage: Bacteria > Pseudomonadota > Alphaproteobacteria > UBA9219 > UBA9219 > JAATFY01. The sequence goes on along the minus strand of JBASWO010000007.1, from coordinate 3,623 downwards.
GTCTGATGGGTTATGAGCATGGCATCAGCACCTACAACCCCTGAGCATAGTTCCCTAACCGGTATGATACTGGCAGCAGCGGCATTTGGCCTCTTAACAGCCGTTGATACAATTTTCAAATATGTTTCTTTAAGCGGCTATAGCTCTTATCAGATCCTTTTTATCAATGCGATTTTCGCCCTCATACCCATTTTGACATGGACCATGATGACGGGTGGTCTCGTGCGGTTGCGCACGACAAGACCCATGCAGCATATGGCCCGTGGTGCAACAAGTGTTATGTCAGCCTTTGCCGCTATCTATGCCTATACCCATATTCCGCTCACCAATTTTTACGCGATTGTTTTTGCGGGGCCTTTGCTGGTCACGATCATGTCGGCTTTTTGGCTGAATGAAAAAGTAGATAACGCGCGCTGGCTCGCAATTGTTGTTGGGTTTATGGGTATTATGATTGTCGCCAATCCTTTTGATGATGCGGCCGCGACGCGCAATACGGGTGTCCTCGCTGGACGTTTTGCTGCGTTCATCAGTGTTTTTTGTTATGCGTTATCCGCTGTTGTTGTGCGTCGTATGCGTCTGGGTGAGACGAATATGACATTTGCTTTTTACGGCTACATATCTTGTATTTTAATAACCGCTCTATTTCTGCTGCTGCGTGGCGGTATAGAAATGCATTTTAAAGATGTCATGCATTTAGCCTTATCAGGGACCCTTGCCGGTATTTCAAGCATCTGTCTTATGACAGCCTATCACCGCACGCCGGTTGCTCTCGTCGCACCCTTTCAATATACCCAAATTATCTGGGGTGCTATTTCTGGCTATCTTATTTGGAGCAACATCCCAAGCTTTCGCCTTCTTGTGGGCGCTGGGGTTGTGGCGACGTGCGGCCTTTTTGTGATTTACCGCGAGATGCGTGTAAGTGGGCGGAGCGTTTAAGACGCCTTCTTCACAGCCACAACGGCGTTTAATCCACCAAATGCGAAAGAATTGTTGAGTGCTGCGCGTATTGTCATGGGTCGTGCCTCATTAGGTACATAATCCAGATCGCATTCTGGATCCTGTCCTAAATAGTTGATGGTGGGTGGCGCCACATCATGTGTGACAGCTAAGATAGTGGCTAACATCTCAAGTGCCCCTGCAGCACCAAGTGCATGCCCAAACATAGACTTACTTGATGAGATTGCTAATTTTGATGCGTGCGCACCAAAAGTTTTTTTGAGGACAGCCGTTTCTGTCAAATCATTAATACGTGTTCCTGTGCCGTGCGCATTGATGTAATCAACATCTTCAGGATTAAACCCGGCATCCTTGAGAGCATAGGCCACAGCGCGTGCGGCGCCATTGATATCAGGCGTTGTTATATCTTTGGCGTCTGAGCTCATACCAAAGCCGGCGAGCTCAGCGATAATGGTGGCGCCGCGCGCTTTTGCATTCTCATAAGTTTCAAGCACAAACATGGCTGCACCTTCGCCTAAGACCATACCAGCCCGGTCTTTCGAGAAAGGGCGGCAAACATCAGGCGCCATAACACGCAAAGCTTCCCAGCCTTTGAGGGTGCCAAAGGTTAGGCAACTCTCAGATCCACCTGTAATCGCGGCATCAATGAGACCCGAGCGCAGCATATGAAGTGTGACGCCAATCGCATGAATGGCTGATGCGCAAGCACTCGCAACAGTAAAACCAGGGCCTTGAATACCTGTTGCCATACTGATCTGACTGGACCCGGCATTCGCCATAAGGCGTGGAATGGTGAAGGGATGAACGCGGGGTGAGCTCGTGTTATCCAAAAGCTTCATATAGGATTCTTCCAGGGTGTTCTGACCACCAACGCCTGTACCTGTAATAACACCTGTGCGTTCAGCAATCTCAGGCGTCATCTTAAGGCCAGAATCTTTCAGCGCCTCCAGCGCTGCTGCAACAGCAAACTGCGAGAAACGATCGAGGAGCGAGGCCTTCTTGGGGTCAATCCATTTTTCGACTTGGAAGTCTTTGACGGGTGCTGCCGGAAAACGGACTTCACTGTTGCGGTAAGTAAAGCCGGCGCTTTCAATGCCGCATGTGCCTTTGAATAGATTTGTCTTAAAATCAGAAACATTTTGACCTATGGGCGCAATCACGCCCATGCCGGTAATGACAATGCGGCGCATTTGTATGGTGTTCCGTTATCCGTTAGCGGCGGTTTTTTTCACCGCCATCTGTTTTTCAACCATGGCAATGACATCACCAAGGGTCTCGAATTCTGTTGCACTGGTATTGGCATTGAAAGGAAGCTCAATGCCAAACTTATCTTCCAGTGCAAAAATCACTTCGACCATATCTAAGGAGCTGACATTTAAATCTGCCAGTTTGGCATCACGCGTCAATTTGGTGCGATCAATCATCGCCTTCTGGGCGACGACATCGAGGATTTCATCAATCTGCGGCTGTGACATCTCTTCAAACCTTGCTTAGGTACAATCCAGTATTAAAAGCGTCTAAGGCCAATTGAGGACCAAAGGCAATCCTTAATGGTTAGTCGTTTTTTGGGCCATGCTCAAGCCTATCTAAACGCTTGGCAAATTCTTCGATTTTCTTCATATAATTCTTAATACGGCCGAAATAGAAGTGGTTTTCCACAAGTTTTTCACGGGCCATGGATGGATAGCCGCCGACGATCTGTTTGGGTAGGACATTACCGGCCACACCACTCATGGCCATGATAACGGCATCATCGCCAATCTTAAGATGATCAGCAATACCTGCTGCCCCACCGACAACGACGCGATCGCCAATCTGAGCGCTGCCTGCGATACCAACACGTCCGCATACCAGACAATTCTCACCTATAGTCACGTTGTGACCGATTTGAACCTGATTATCGATCTTGGTGCCATTCCCAATACGGGTCGCTGCAACTGTACCGCGGTCAATGGATGTGTTGGCGCCAATTTCAACATCATCACCCATAATGACTGTGCCAAGTGAGGCTATACGAACCAGTTCATTATTTGTTGCTGTGACGGCGCCAGATGATTTTGCAGCTTCAACACTTCCCATTTGAGGTGTGACAAAACTAAAGCCATCCGCACCTATGGATGTGTTGTAGTGAATGATGCAGCGTGCTCCTATTTGAACGCGCGCACCAATACGCACGCCTGGGAAAATCAAAGCATCAGGGCCGATTTGAGCGCGTGGACCCACATAGGTCTGCGGGTGTAAAACACTGTTGGCGCCAATCACAGCGTCTTTACAAATATAAGAATAGGCGCCAAGCGTAACATGAGCACCAATTTTGGCACCCTCTTCGATAATCGCTGTTGGATGAATGCCAGGAGGCACAGTTGTTTCTTCGGCAAAAAGAGTGGTGAGCTTGGCCATAGCTAAACGCGGGCGGCTGACAACGATACAGGCATCCATAAAACCTGGCTCAAACTTGGCATCGTTACTTAGGACAACAGCGCGCGCCGTCGTTTTATCCAAAAGCGGCAATAATTTGCTATCCATAGCCAAAGCAAGGTCATGCTCGCCACGCACATCAGCTGGATGGCTGACGCGTTCGATCAAAATATCGCCTTTGCCGATAAGCTCGCCGTCTAGCGCTTCGGCTATTTTCTGGGTCGTAAATGTCTTGCTCATACGCGTTT
>JBASWO010000006.1:0-6407 GCA_049276515.1 Alphaproteobacteria bacterium | reverse complement strand
GAAACATTTTACCCTCAACACCCGTAAGGGCAAATATCGGAACATAAACGACGGTAATAATGATAACACCAACAAGGCTGGGCTTTATAACTTCTGCTGTTGCTAGGGAGGCTAAACTGAGACGTTCCTCTTTCGTGAGAAGACGACCCAGGCGATGCTGCTCCACACCAAAACGGCTCAAACAGTTTTCTATAATAATAACTGCACCATCTACAATCAGACCAAAATCAAGTGCGCCAAGGCTCATAAGATTGCCGGACACTTTATTGGCTACCATGCCTGAGATAGTCATAAGCATAGTGATAGGGATAACGGCAGCAGTGATGAGTGCAGCTCGTATATTGCCGAGCAGCAAGAATAAAATAACCACAACTAACAACGCGCCTTCAATCAGATTTTTTTCAACGGTGGCAATTGTACGATCCACCAGTTGGGTGCGATCATAAACAGTTTTAGCAATTACTCCTGAAGGTAGACTGCGATTGATTTCTATTAATCGTTCCGCGACGCGCTGTGATACGTCCCTGCTATTTTCGCCCAAGAGCATAAAGACAGTGCCGAGTACGACTTCTTTGCCATTTTGTGTTGCAGCACCCGTCCTAAGTTCTTCACCAATAAGAACATCGGCAATATCACGCATACGAATAGTAAGGCTGTCACGCTGCGCAACAATAATGCGGTTGATATCTTCAAGTGTTTTTACCTGCCCTGGAACACGGATGAGATACTGTTCACCATTCTTTTCTATATATCCCGCGCCGACATTGGCATTATTGCGTTCTAAAGCATTCATCACATCCGTGATTGTAAGGCCATAAGTCAGTAGCTTTTCGGGATAGGGGGTGACATGAAATTGCTTTTCAAAACCACCGATGGTGTTAACTTCTGTAACACCTTTCAAATTACGAAGCTGGGGTTTGACGACCCAATCCTGCAATTCACGCAAATCGGTGGGTGTCCACTCGCTGCCATCAGCTTTCTTTGCGCCGTCTTTCGGCTCGATTGTAAACATAAAGATTTCACCGAGGCCGGTGGCAATCGGCCCCATCGTTGGCTCCAGTCCAGAAGGCAGTTGGCTTTTCACTTCTTGGAGGCGTTGCGCGATCAACTGGCGAGCAAAATAAATATCTGTGCCGTCCTTGAACACAACCGTTACCTGACTAAGACCGTAACGTGAGAGCGAACGCGTATAATCAAGTCCAGGCAATCCAGCGATGGCTGTTTCGACCTGGTAGGTAATACGCTGCTCGGACTCAAGGGGAGAAAAGCCTGGAGCTTCTGTATTAATCTGCACTTGCACATTGGTAATGTCGGGCACAGCATCAATAGGTAGCTTTCCGAAATTATACACACCGAGCGCGCTGAGCCCGAGGACAATGGCGAGAACCATCCATCTTTGACGAATTGAAAATTGAATGAGGTGTTCAAGGGTCATAGGATTTCCTATTAATGGTCGTGGCTGGCGCCTGATTTTTCGATATCAGCGCGTATTAAGAAACTATTTTCACTGACATAGCGTGTACCTGGTTTTATGCCACCGAGGATCTCGACCCACTCCCCATCATTGGTACCTAACTCCAGCATTCGCACTTCGTAAGTCGTACCAACCTGAGCAAAGACAACATCGAAATCACGGAAGCGCTGCAAGCTGCTTGCTTTCACAGCCAAAGGCACTTTGCGCTCACTCACAATGACATCGCCGCGCACTGCTGCACCCGCACGCCAAAGACTCTCTGCATTATCGATGGTAACGCGCGCAACAACTGTTTGACTGGAGGTTTCAGTAATTGGCAACAAGGAGTTAATCGCACCAACTGTTTCTGTTTCGCCCTCCACACTCCGTACCACAACTTTCTGGCCAACTTTTATCTTTTCAAGATCACGTTGGAAAACGTGAAACTCTGCCCATACGTCCGATAGATTGGCGATCGTGAACAACGGTGCTTCACCTGCCACTTCTCCAATATTGGCGCTACGATTTAAAACAACTCCTGCAATCGGCGCTTTCACGGGGTAGACTTGCAAGCTTTCATTGCTCTCGACTGTTGCCAAAACCTCGCCAGCACTAACCTTATCGCCAAGACCTTTGTTTACAGAGCGGACAACGCCAGGAAAACGTGCCTTTACATTTACGGTCGTGTTAGGATTTAAAATCACGCGTCCGGTAAGTGTAACCTTTTCACTTACAGTCTCAGGACCTACTTCCAACGTTTGCAGACCTGATATTTTGGCAGCTTCGTCTGTAATGATGGTGCGGCCCTCATGGGAGTCAAACGCCCACTCATAAGTTTCGTCATCATAGACGGCCTTAACCTTCACATCGAAAGAATGAGGCTCTTCGACGGTTGTGCTACCCAGCAATGCACCATCTTTGGGGATAAAAGAGAAGGTGTTGACCTCACCATCAAGCCGCGTCAACTCAATGGTCAATTGTACTTTAGAGGGATCTAGCGGCTTATCATCTTCATAAGCAAAAACGCGGAATTGAGGCGGTACGCCATCTTCAAAAATAGTTATTTCAACGGAGAAATCGTCTTTTTTCAACAACCGTCCTTGATGGGGGCCGCGCTCATATTCTGCTGCCTCACCATGACCTTCTTCGTGACCAGAGGTTTGCGTGTCATTTGAATGTACCCCAAACCAATAATAACCAACCCCCGAAAGGGTGAGCATCAGCGTTAAGAATGTTAGTAAGGTGAGTTGATTTTTAGTCATTTTTTTCCTCAAATTTTGAGACGTCTGGTAAATACACAGCGGTTAGCCTCTCCACATTGGCGCGCTGAGAGTGGTATTCTTTAAGGGCCTCGATATATTGCAGCTGTACTTGCGCCATAGTGCGTTCGGCATCGAGCACTTCGAGATAAGCAAACTTACCCGCGTCATAGCCTTGCCGTGAAAGTGAGAAAGCCTGCTTGGCTTCAGGCAAAATGGTTTCCCTTAACATTGTTGCCTGAGAGTAAGCCGCTTTTTGTGCTTGTAGGTTTTTGGTGAGTTCTGATCCGAACGCCAATTCGCTACTGCGCTGGTCATGGGTCGTTTTGGTCACATTGGCACGCGCTTTAGCAATATTGCCCTGATTTTGATTGAGGATAGGGATGGGTATAGAAAGACCAACAACAAAAGCATTGGTGTTTGTGTCACGGAAATCACGAAACCCAGCTGTCATACGCGGATCAGGTACAGCGTTGGCTTTCTCCAGATCAAGCGCGGCTTCATAACGAGCCAACGCCGGTTTCCAGCGAGCAACATCAGGATTGCGATCAAGGGCATCTTTAGCATTAGCCACGACCACAGGTTCTGTGATCGTATAAAAATCCGATGAGTCCAGAGCCGTAACATCACCGCTGCTATCGCCCATTAGACTCGAGAGCAGTTTTTTAGCGGTATCAAACTCGCGCTCAGATTTTTCAAGAGCTATACGGCTAGTTGCAAGTGCTACATTCGCTTTGCTCTTTTGAATCAGTGGCTCGCGCGCGGCATCGACACGACGCGTAACTATTTGCAGTACGTCCTCCGACAATTTTTGCTGCTCGTGCGCCAATTTGACTTCTTCGTTGAGGGCAACAGCCTCAACAAAAGCCCGTGTTACATCACGGATAAGATCAAGATGGGCTGCCTGATAATCATAATTGGCAAGATCAATGTCACGTTCAGCTAAGGTAACGCGCGCATCGCGCTTGCCGCCGATTTCAATGAGTTGTGTCACACCGTAGGTTATTTCAGCTGAATCAAGACCTTTATAAGAACCGCTGCCTCCGATATTTTCGGCCATGACACCGAGTTCGGGGTTTTGCCACAGCCCTGCCTGCTTACGCTCGCCACGGCTTGAAAGCCTGCTAGCATCGGATGATTGTAGTTTAGGAGAATGGGTAATGGCTCTCTGAATAGCAGCCTTTAGTGTAAGGCCATTTCCCAAAGAAGGGATAACGTTGCTCTCTTCAGCAAAAGCAAGGGAGCTGGATAAGGCGTATATGGCTAGTAGCCACTTTATATATCGATATTTCATGAAAACTCATACGCAGGAATTGGTAGAAATGCGGCAATGCCGCAGACCAATTAGGCGCGTGAGGGTGGCTCGAAGAGTGGCCCTACAGTAATAGAAGCCAAATATGCGTTGTCGGCGATGCAAAATACCTGGGGTGCTTCTGAGGCCAAGCCTTCTACTTTGGTTGGAAGTCGCGCAACCATGTGATTGCATGAACAGTCGTGACCGACCTTAGTGGTGTTGCCGTCATCTTGTTTCTTATCTTTAGAGATTTGTTCGGACATTGTGCAGTGGGCATTTGTGCAATGAACACCCGCCGCATGCGCCAGTGGCGCAAGCATCAGGGACAGAATCACAAAGAGACATATAAAAGTCCGTCGCATGTCAACGGCATACGCTACTGCCTGCCATATAGTCAATATCTTTTCTCACGAATACATATACAGATAGGCAGTTTAGGTCTTGTATAACCTATCCTAGGGGGTAGGATACAGGCATGAGTATTCACAAAAGCCACACCGATATCAGCAAGCGCCTAAAACGCGCCAACGGCCATTTGAACAAAATTATCGAGATGATTGCGGACGAGCGCCCCTGTCTCGACCTCGCGCAACAATTGCATGCTGTTGAGAAAGCCATCCACAGCGCCAAGGCCGTTCTTATCCAAGATCATATTGATCATTGCCTTGAACACAGCATCGAAGGCAAAAAGGGCGCACATGCAGCCCTCAAAGAGTTCAAAGAAATCACCAAATATCTATGACCCCGTTCTCGGAACTTCTGCAACAAGGCACCGCCCACGCATGGCTCTTTGCGCCAAGCGCAATATTGCTCGGTGCGTTACATGGTTTAGAGCCAGGTCATTCTAAAACCATGATGGCGGCATTTATTGTCGCTGTGCGCGGCACTGTCGGACAAGCCATTCTATTGGGTTTGGCGGCAACTGCTTCACATACGGCCATTGTGTGGCTTGTCGCCCTGTTAGGCATGTATTTCGGCAATCAATGGACGGCGGAAACCTCCGAGCCCTACCTTCAGCTAGCCTCGTCAGTTCTTATTATTGGCGTTGCCCTATGGATGCTATGGCGCACATGGCGCGATCAGCAAAAAGAGAAGCAGCATCACGGCCATCACCATCATCACGACGAAGTGCACAAGATAGAAACAAGCAAAGGGCTGGCCTATCTATCCGTATTTGAAGATCATGTACCGCCAAGATTCCGACTACGTTTCACAGGCCATAATAGCTCGTGGCCAGTAGCCGAAAAACTTATGATTGAAACTCTGCGTCTTGATGGAAAACGCGAAGTATTTTCATTTGTCAGCCATTGTGATTATCTCGAGTCAGAAGAAGTTATTCCTGAACCGCATGAGTTTTTGGCGACCCTCCGGATGGTGCATGGCGATCATATTCATGAGTATTTCTCGTCCTTTCATGAATCAAGCCATATGCACGATCATCCTCATATCCTTGATTTTGAAGATACTCACCAAAAAGCACATGCCAGCAACATACAGCAACGTTTCGCAGGCCGCCATGTCACAACGGGTCAGATCATTTTGTTTGGTTTAACCGGCGGTCTTATACCTTGTCCAGCGGCTATCACCGTTCTCTTACTTTGCCTCCAATTAAAACAAATCACCCTTGGCATAGCTCTTGTATTATGTTTCAGCATTGGTTTGGCCTTAACAATGGTTGCTTCCGGCGTACTAGCCGCTTTGAGTGTGCGCCATATTGGTAACCGCTGGTCGGGTTTCGGCAAGTTAGCGCGTCGCGCACCTTATTTTTCCAGTGTGCTGATTATTTCTATTGGTCTCTATGTTGGCTATCATGGCTGGATGGGCCTCACTCGCCTCTAACAGGAAAATGTTTATGAAACAACACGCGATCATTATATGTCTTACCAGTTTGTTGCTAGCATCATGTGGCAAGCAGGATGTTCACACAGCCTGTTACAAGAATGGCGATCACGAGAACATGTCGGATGGCCGCATCATCAGAATTTGTGATTGCATTGAAAAAGCAATCAGCAAGGATAAGCTATCCGAACAGGAAAGCGGCTGGATTGTTGCTTGGTTCAACAAGAAGGCGATTGAGACGGCAACTCCTCATGAATCTGCAAAGTCCAAGGGCATTGTTGCTTCCATTACGCAGCTGAAAGCCAGATGCGATGCAATAAAATAGGTATTATCTAAAACGTCGCCAACAAAGCAGCTTCTTTGAATTGGCGGTAGCGGTGGCAATTAGTCTGTTCGGGCTGCAATCAGGTGCAGCGCTAGCCACTGTCGTTGGAGTGTTGGTTGAGGTTCCGGCAATGCTTTGGCTGGTATCTGTAGCGAACAAAACCCGCAGCAGATTTAGGCCTGTTTAAGGACTTAAAACAAATCCTTTAGCAAAGCTCAGCTGGATAGAGCATCAGTT
>JBASWO010000005.1:0-28339 GCA_049276515.1 Alphaproteobacteria bacterium | reverse complement strand
AGTCACACCACATCGATCAAAATAACGATGCAGTGTGTGACAAAATACCGCCTCCCTGAGCCAACGCGCCTTGCTGATAAGCTCTCAAAGCAACGCGACGTGAAGCAAGTACGTCTTATGTAGATGTAGAAGATTTATGTGCAAGAGCAATGCTTGCGGCGACCACGGCATTGAGGCTTTCAACATTTTTTGTGGGAATGCTGATACGCTGCTTAAAGTGCTGACTGAGGCCAGCCCCTTCTTCTCCCACGACAAGCAGACCATCTTTGGGCCAACGAAAACTGTAAAGTGATGTCCCCTGCATATCGAGGGCCATACTTTGAGCAGGTATATCTTTCAAGGCAGGGCCTTGTAAAAGGCCTATGCGTAAAGCGCTTCCGGCTGATGCTTTGACAGATTTTGGTAAAAAAGGATGCGCTGCTTCTTGCGTTAAAATGACGCGCTCAACACCAAAAGCTTCGCAACTACGTAAGAGAGCACCCAGATTGCCGGGATCCCCCACGGGAAGAACTACTTCAATACCGCGTGGCTTATGCTGAGATATTTCGACCACATCAATCTCTGGCTGCTTGACAACCAAAATATTGAAATGTGTGCCAAGCACATCAACCTCATTAAAAAGCGCAGTGGATAATTGTGCTGCATTTTTTGTTAATGGCTTAAGCTTGGCCGTAACCAATTCGCTGACAATGGGCAGGTTTGGCTTTTTCAGAAACTCGCGCACGAGCTTTTCACCACTGAGTAAAAAGAGACCTTCTTTCTTCAAGCCCTTAGCCCCGGTGAGGCTCAGGTATTTTTTAAAGGTGGTATTCTGTGCGCTATCGATCGTGAGCATTCAAAAACTCTGAAAATATTAGCCTTATGTGCAGATTAGCAGGCCTTTTGGGGAAAGTATGGATTATTTATCAGCTGTCTCTTTCAATGAGAATATAAGGAGAGATCACATGCCAAAAAAACGAATTTTTGCTTTAGCACCCATCCTCTGTCTTCCGCTTGTTTTAAGCGCGTGCGCTTATGAACAAGGTTACTATGAGGCAACACCCGTCTATTCAGGTTATCCATCGGCCGTTTATTATGATTATCCAACCTATGATGTCCACTATGGCAGCGTTTATTATGGCCGTACGACAACCCGTGATTACCACCCCCGCAAACATGAGTCTCACAAACATGATAAATCTAATCGCGACAGCCATCATCGCAATGACCGTGATGATCATCACCGCGGAAAAAAGAAACACGATTAGACATTAAAGGTCTGAGCGGTTACGATCATCATAGTTTGAGCTTGGGTTCATTGAGGGGGTTGTAAAATGTCTGAATTCAAAACTGTGATTATTGTTGGCAGTCTGCGCAAAGATTCGATCAATATGAAATTAGCTAAAGCCCTCAAAAAATTGGGGGAAGGAAAATTTAAAGCTGAAATTTTATCTATTGATCTCCCGCTTTATAACCAAGATCTTGAAACCAACTTCCCAGCACCTGCCGCCGCCTTTAAAAATGCAATTATCGCTGCCGATGGCGTTCTGATTGTAACACCTGAATATAATCGCTCAGTTCCTGGTCCTTTAAAGAATGCAATTGATTGGGCCAGTCGTCCCTATGGCAAAAATGCCTTTGCTGGCAAGCCAACTGCCATTATCGGCACATCAAGTGGTGCGATAGGCTCGGCTTGTGCGCAACAAGCTTTAAAGCCCATTCTCAATTATCTCGATGTCAGTTTAATGGGTCAACCTGAAGCTTATGTACAGTTTAAAGACGGCATGATTGATGCAGAAGGCACGATCACAGCTGAGGCGACACAAAAATTTCTCGGCAGCTATGTTGATAAATTTGTAGCTTGGGTTGGAAAAAACAGCTCGTCATCTGCTAAAGCAGCTTAATCCATGAAGCATTATGGGCTTGTTGTTCTGGGCTTTTTAGCAAGCTGCGCTCAATTGGATGTAGCTGCCGTTAATTTGCCAACACATTTTGATAGCATTCATAATATCAACGATATTACCTATAATCTTCAAACCAAGCAAAAACTCGATCTCTATCTTCCGCCAACACATGAAGAAAAAACCTTACCTGTTGTGGTTTTTCTACATGGTGGTCGTTGGCAAGCGGGTAGCAAAGATGACTACCCCTTTGTTGGCTCGGCTCTCGCTAAGAAGGGCTACATCACGGTCATTCCTGACTATAGAAAATATCCAGATGTTCAATTTCCGGCCTATGTCGATGATGCTGCAGCCGCTTTAGTGTGGGTTCAAAAACATATTAAAGAATATGGCGGCAATCCTCATTTGATACATGTCATGGGTCATTCAGCCGGTGCACATATCGGTGCTCTTGCCGTGACAGATCCACGCTATCTCAAAAAATATGGAAAGCCCCGCTCTCTTGTAAAAACTTTTGTCGGACTTGCTGGCCCTTATGACTTCATACCAGATGAGCCTGACTTGATTGCTATGTTTGGCCCGCCCTCTCGTTATGCCTCCATGCAAGTCACAACTTTTGTGGATGGCAAAGAACCCCCTATGCTTTTACTTTGGGGACGTGATGATACGGCTGTGAAGAAAAGTAATATGGATAAATTAGCAACTCGCATTCATAGGATGCGTGGTTGTGTAAAAACAAAAATCTATTCTGAGACAGATCACATCTGGATCATCGCCAATTTATCTTGGTTGGGATCATCGGATAGTTCTCTCTTGAATGACATAGTAGGTTTCATGCAAAACCCAATCTGCGAATAAAATCGCTTTAAATCCGATATAGCCATTATTCTTCAATTACTTAGCATGGATCCTTTATAAGGATTTTTTTAAAGTGGGTGGTGAGGTCACCCCCTATGCCACGAGTCAAAGTCCTAATCATTGTCGATGCCCAAAAGGGATTTATTACAAAACATTCTGAACATGTTTTGGATCCCATCGATAAGCTGCAAAGTCGTTTTAAGGGCAGCGTTATCTTCACAAAATTTCATAATCCACCACACTCACCCTTTCGTAATATCCTGGATTATCAAAAACTGCCGCCGCATGATAAAAATACAGCACTAGCCTTACCACCGCGTGACGATGCCACGATCATTGATCGCCCTTATTACACATGTGTAACCCAAGAATTGCACCAAAAGCTTACGGAACTCTCAGTCGATGAAGTCGCTTTATGCGGCATAGCGACTGAAGCTTGCGTTCTTAAAACCGCATTGGATTTATTTGAGAGCAATATCCGCACGTGGATATTAAAAGATTTATGTGCGAGTGATCAGGATGCCCGTTATCACGATATGGCTATAGAATTGCTGGCCAAGCTTATTGGCCAGCAACATATAATCCGATCTGATGCTTTAACTTAAGCAACACGTACTTTCTTTTTCGCTAATTCGAACTTACGGTTCATCTCGATACGTTCTTCATCATTGAAATATTCGCGAACATCTTTCCAAATATCGCTTTCTTCTTCTTTGATATGGTGTTCGATCAGCTCCTTGAGAACTTTTGCGGCTGCCGTAAATTCAGGTGATGTCGCATTACGTATTTTGCTTAAAGTCAGCACCATTTTATCAGCAAGGGCGTGCTCAAGATAACCCTCTTCACCATTGATCTTCGCTTCTTTATCTTTTTGGCGAAGAATGGGGTCATAGACTACTTTTTCTTCGGCGCGCGCATGCGGGACGAGTGCTAACTTAACTTTCTTGAGAAGAGATTTACGTGTCGGCGCAGATTCGCTTTCTACCAGTTGCTTGAGAAGAGCCTTAACCTCTTCATGCTCCTTATGAAGCTTATCAAGAATATCCATATCGCCCTTTTTCTCAGGCGTTATGGCTAGAGCCTTTTCAACGATATGGCTTGAATTTTTCACAGTGTCCATCAACTTCATAACACGCTCCTACTTTTGGGGAATTTGGGTAGAATTGATATGAGCTGATTGGGATAAGTTTTCGATGCTGGAGGGCTTAAGACAAAGTTAAAATTCTTACAGAGAATTTATCTCTTCTCATTAAACTTGTTCATAACCTTGGGGATAATGGGAGCAATTGCATGTTAAATAGGAAAAACGTAGCGGCGACTATCGCCGTCAAAGATTTGCAGCTTGCCATTGATTTCTATGAAGGAAAGCTCGGCCTTATAAAAGAACAGAGCGATGAAGAGAATTACACGAGCTATAAGTGCGGAACGACGAGCCTTTTAGTTTATCAATCTGCGTTTGCAGGGGGCTATCAAACAACTGTTGCCACTTGGAGTGTAGGAGACGATCTCGAAAAGATTGTAGCTGATCTCAAAAGCAAGAGCGTTACGTTTGAGCATTATGATATGCCGGGCACCACATTGAAGGGCGATATCCATACTATGGGCGATATGCGAAATGCGTGGTTTAAGGATCCAGATGGGAATATTATTTGCCTTGTGAATGCCTGATAGAAATTCTCCTTATTTACCGAATTCATCATGGTTAATTAAGACAGAGTTTGAAACTAAAGCTCTCCCTTATTTCCTAGACTAACCATGAATTTCTCTTCTATTCTCGGTGCGCTTTAGCGCCTTTTATTAGGTCGATATTTAACAATAGAGATTTTTTATGACAGCACATCACACCAGATTTCTAAAACCACTTTATGTAACAGAAAATCCTTTGCGCGCCCTCGGTGCGGAAGCTGCACGTATAGAAAAAGAAGAGGGTGTCGGCCTCGTTCGCTGCAATGTTGGCGATCCAACAGGCCCGACTTTGGACGAAGCCAATTTTGCTATGTCCCAGTATTTCCTGACGCGCCCCAAAGGCACGGGCTACACAGATCACACAGGCGAACCCAGCTTACGCGCTAAGGCTGCTGAAATTTTGGCAAAAGTAGGCCGGCTGCCTCCTGGTACCTTTGATGTGGATAAAGTTTTCTGCGTTCCTGGCGGTACAGGCGGCCTCAATACAGCTCTATCTATTTTTGAAGAAGATGAAGCGCAAGTTTTGGTAACAGACCCTTTTTATCCACCTTGGGATCCTATTACAGCTCGCAATCACATGAACATGATACGTTTTCCTCTTCGTGCAGAAGATGACTATCTTTTAAATGAAGATATTCTTAGAGAGAAAATGAAAGCTGCACGTGCAGATAAGCCTCTTGTGCTTATGTATCACTATCCTCACAATCCTACCGGCAAAACTCTGACTGAAGCTGATGCTAAGAAGTTGGGTGGAATCTTAAATCGTTTAACTGCCGAGTTTCCTAATCTCTATTTAATTCAGGAAGATTTATATCTTGCAACAGTGCGCTCTGACCTTGGCGTTTACACGCCAATGCAGTTTTTATCAGATGATGCACTCGAGAGAACCATTTTAGTTCATAGCCCATCCAAAGAAGGACATGGTCAGGATCGTGGGGCTCTCGTTGCAACACCAAGTGCTACGATTGCTAAATATATACGCGGCACCACAGCCTTTTCTTATCTTGGAACCGCGACATCCTCTTTATTGGGCACCGTTGTCACACTCGACAATATTGCCGAGGGTCTTGACCCACAACCCGTGGGCAAAAATGATGTAAGCCACCGCTATGAAACAGCCAACTATTATCAAGAGAGAATGGCAGCTATTGGCCAAGGTTTTATTGATCTTGAAGCTACTCTCGGCGTTAAAATGCTAGATTCAGGTATACCTGAAGGCACCTATTATTTATATCCTCGCCTTGATTGCCTCAAGGGAGTTACCGTACCTCATGCCTTGCAAGACAGCTTGCAAATCGCTGATGAATATAAGGGCAGTGCGCCTGAGACTATTCAGACGGCAAGCGATATTATGCATGTGTTTGCTCGTGCCCACCGCATTGGTTTTATGCCTATCATGGTAACGCCTGGCCAATTCTTTACAGATAATAATGATGAGTTGCGTATCCGTATCGCCGCTGTGGATCGCGATCCAACGAGACTGAATGAGGCTGCTAATACGATCAAAGGTGTTATCGGTACACTTTTGGGTCTCGATTTGAAGAAGTTAGGCGTGAAAATTCGCACGACCGAAGAGCTGAAAAGAGAGTTCCCACCAGTGCCTGCTGCCGCTACAGCCATTGCGATCAGCACAGCTAAAGCCGCACCACCACCTGCACCCGTTTAGGGCTAGCGGTCTTTGAGTGTTCAGGCTAGCTTTCCTTCATGAAAGCTAGTCTTAATGCCCTCATTCAAAAAGAATGGTTTTTAGGCGTCAGCCTTTTGACCAGCTTAGTTTTTTGCCTCAAGGGCGAAATATTCTTTGCTAATCTTCATAACATTCTTGGACTTAGCACAATCCTGATTGTTCTGTTTGCTGTTCTTTTAGGATCAGCGCTCTGTGTTGTACGACATGCTGATCATCTTGCGACACGTTTAGGCGAGCCTTACGGCACGCTCATTCTCACACTCTCTGTGACCTCGATCGAAGTGATCAGCATCTCAGCCATTATGCTCCATGGTGATAATAACCCCACCCTTGCGCGTGATACGCTGTTTTCGGTTGTGATGATTATCTTAAATGGCATGGTGGGTTTATCCCTTTTTATTGGTGCCTGGCGCCACCGCGAACAGCATTATAATTTACAAGGCGCCAATGCCTATCTTGGCGTCATCATTCCTCTTGCCGTTCTTGGCCTTATTCTTCCCAATTTTACGCAAACCACAACAGGTCCCACGCTCTCTTTCATGCAGGGAACATTCTTGATGTTTATGTCCGTCTGCTTGTACGGAACATTCCTCGCTATTCAAACAAGCCGTCACCGTAGTTATTTTGCACTCGATGAAGAGGTCAAAACAAAACGTGACCACACGCGCGCAAAATCACCATACTCACTCATGCATCACGTCATTATGCTGGGCATTTATATGGTTCCTGTCGTGTATTTGGCGGAACAACTCGCACCACCCGTCGACTATGTTATTGAAACCTTGCATGCGCCCAGCAAATTAGGTGGTCTCTTTATTGCTCTCTTGGTGGCAACACCAGAAGCGATTGGTGCGGTTCGCGCAGCAAACATGAATAATCTGCAGCGCTCTGTGAATATTTTCTTGGGCTCTGTCCTTTCGACAATCAGCATTACTGTTCCAGCCATGCTAGCCATCAGCTACCTCAGCGGACGTTACATCGTTCTCGGATTACAACACACCGATATTGTTATGCTTTTACTGACGCTGGTTGTCAGTATTGTTACCTTTGCGAGCGGCCGCACCAATGTGTTGCAAGGTATGGTGCATCTCATTCTTTTTGCCGCCTGCATTCTCTTCGCCTTTGAGGGATGAAGACAATTGCAATGGCAAAGCAAGCTGAAAAAGATATTGAAGCTTATTTATCAAAGGCCGATCCACATTTAGGACGTCTGATAAAAATGGTTATCAAAAAAGGCGGTAAACAAAGCTTTACGCGCACCTACGATTCCCATTTTCATGCCTTTACCCGCTCTATTGTCTCGCAACAGCTCTCGGTCAAAGCTGCGGCCACCATTTATGGGCGTTTTCAAAAACTCGTTGGCGGCAAAGTCACACCGCGTCGTGTCCAAAATCTAACGATTGAGCAAATGCGCTCTATAGGCCTTTCCTTTCCGAAAGCACGCTATATGCACAATTTAGCGGCGTGGTTTTCAAAACATGGCAAAAAAATCAATGACACGTTATCAGACGATGAATTGATTGAGCTACTGACAGAGATTTCTGGCATCGGCGTTTGGACAGTGCAGATGTTTCTTATGTTTTATATGAAGCGACCTGATGTTATGCCTGCGCGTGACCTTGGCATTCAAAAGGGTGTGCAATTAGTGTATGGACTCAAGAAAAAAGCAGCGCCTGGATATATCATGCGCAAAACCAAGCATTGGCAGCCCTACCGTAGTATCGCCTGCCTTTATCTATGGCAGGCCTTTAATCTGGATGTTCACAAAGAGTTTTGAGATCTAACCAGGAATTTCGGCTTCAACAAGTTTGGCAAGCAGGATGAGTGATTGTTGCCAGCCCATATAACAAGCCTCGGCCGGAATAACAGCCGGGATACCTTCTTGCACAACATTCAACTCCGTACCGCAGGAAACTTTTTTCAACTGAATCGTCACCATAATTTCGCCTGGTAAGTTCGGATCATCAAATTTATCTGTGTAACGCAACAGTTCGTGCGGCTTGAGCTCAAGATAAGTGCCTCCAAAGGAATTGCTTTTACCGTTTGAGAAATTGGTGAAAGACATTTTAAATGTGCCGCCTACTTTGGCATCTAAATGGTGAACTGTGGCTGTAAAACCATTCGGCGGCATCCATTTCACGAGAGCGTCAGCATCAAGAAATGCTTTATAGACCCGCTCTGGGGGTGCGCCGAGCACACGATGCAATCGAACAGTGTGAGTGTTTGCAGAAGCAGCTGACATAGTTTCCTCCATTGATGAATGGCGAAGTAAAGTTTACTGGATAATAATGACTCTCGCGAGGGCAAAATTTCTATTGTGCATACTATCGATCCAAAGCGCAGGTATGCTATAGTATAAAGATCTCTTTACGCTAGAGGAGGATCCTATGTCGTATGTCGATGGTTTCGTTTTAATTGTACCTAAGAAAAAAGTGGGTGCTTACAAAAAATTAGCCACCAAAGCTGGAAAAATATGGCGTGAGCATGGGGCGTTGGGATATTATGAATGTCTCGGCGACGACCTAAAAACAAAATTCGGCGTGCCCTTTACGCGCATGGCTAAGGCCAAACGCAACGATACAGTCTTTTTCTCCTTCATCATCTATAAGGACAAAGCACACCGCAATCGAGTGAATGCTAAAGTCATGAAAGATAAACGCCTCAATGGCGCCTGCGATGAGAAAAACATGCCGTTTGATATAAAGCGCATGGCTTATGGCGGCTTTAAAGCAGTGGTGAAGTTTTGAGTTTATTGAAAAGGCCGTTTTAATCTGGCGGAGAGGGAGGGATTCGAACCCTCGGTAGGGGGTTACCCTACAACGGTTTTCGAGACCGCCGCATTCGACCACTCTGCCACCTCTCCGTGCCTTGTTTTTAAACAGTTTTTTCGGTCCATGATCAAGGAAAAACCTGCTTTGCCCCCGAAATGCCCCCGAAACTTATTATCCTGGTTTCGGGCCACTCTTGAAGCGGGGCTTTATAGCAGAACGATAGGCAGAGTCGAGTTTCTCAGCAGCGTCATTTTGCATGGTCTCTGTGACGTGCGAGTAAAGATCAAGTGTGGTTGTAATCGTGCTGTGTCCCAATCGCTCTTGAGCAATTTTAGGATGCACACCTTCTTTTAGAAGTTGCGTGGCGTGTGAGTGTCTTAAGTCATGAAATCTGACAATAGGAAAATTCGGGATGTCTCTGATAGCTTTTCTAAACTCGGCTGTAAGACTATCAGGTTTAACAACACCACCGTCCCAACTACGGCCGCAAACAAAAGTATCTTCGTTTGCTTCTACTCCAAGCTCTAACAATCGTTCCTTTTGCTTTTCCTGCCATGCTTTCAATTCTTCGACGGCATAGTTTGGTACTATAACAGCTCGAGTTTTCTCCGTTTTAGGTGCTTTAAATCTTATGACGTGCTTAACCTGCTCGACACTCTCAACCACACGAATAGTACTTTTATCAAAATCTACATTTCTCCAGCGAAGCGCTGCTATTTCTCCGCGACGCATACCCGTCGTTAAAGCAAGCAGTACTGGCCAATAAAGATGCGAGTGTAATGCCTGGAAGGCATCGAGTAACTGAGAGGATTGCTCGATGGTAATTGTAGTTACAGTAGTTTTTTTGACTCTTGGTGCCTTAACGGCATCGGCCGGATTGCGAGCTATGATCTGTAATTGAACTGCATGCTTTAAGGCTGAGCTAAAAATACGATGATAATGCAGCCGTGTGCGCGGGGACAAGCCGCCTTTCTTGCTGTCCTTACGGCCCGATGTTTCCCACTTATTATAAGCTTGCTGAATTATTGAGGGGCTAAGCTTCGTGAGTTGGTAGCTCCCAAATACAGGAACAAGTGAATTATTGACGATCTCGGAATAGCGTTCGTGTGTCTTTGGGCTGACCTGTGAAGTTATGGTTTCCAACCATTGTTTCAGAAACTGGCTAACCGTAATTTTACTTGGCTCAATATGCTCACCCTGATCAATGCTGTAGAGCAAGCGTCGCAATTCTTTTTCAGCGTCTTTGTACGTGCCTCTAATGGTTTTATGTAGGCGCTTTCGCTTCCCTGTAAGAGGATCAACGCCTAAATCATAACGAATTTCAAATGAACCATTTGTGCGTGGTCGAATGCTTCCGGTTGAGCGCATAGGTCTCCTCCGTAAAAATAGATTTTTGAAAATTATTTAGAAAATATGGTATTAGGTATTTTGCGCTTGGCTAAGTGACGCAAACCACCGTTCAGCTTCAGGGCGAGCTATAAGCGTGCGCCGGCCACATTTTAGGATATGCAAGCGCTGCTCATTAATTTCTTTATAAAAAGTTGTCTTAGAAATTTTATAGAGTTCACAAAATTCCGACACACGATATGCCTGAGGATGCATGGCCCTCTCCTTTAGTTATAAGTTTTTAAATGAAATTGTTTCGCCCCATTATTTAACAATATTCCAACTCACTAAACGCATTCACAAACGATATATTTAATAATCTTGGTAATTAATAAACTGCAATTTCAGGGTATGCGTTGTTGCAAAGTACTAAATATGTTTATAGACTCAGCCGAACGTTTCCCCCGTATGAATTCTACTGACCTTCAGTACATAACGCAGACATGGTTGAGTAAACGAAATGGCAACATCTCCCCACAAAAAAATTGTGAGACAAAAGAAAATTAAGATTTCAGCTGTCGATTTATTTTGTGGCGCAGGGGGTTTAACACATGGAATGCGCAAAGAATCTATTTCTGTGAAAGCAGGCTACGACATTGATCAATTTTGCAAATATGCATTTGAATACAACAATTGCACCCCATTTATTGAAACGGACGTCGCAAAACTTACCGGTAAACAGGTCAAATCCTTGTTTGGCCCTAACGAAATAAAAGTTGTCGCCGGGTGCGCTCCCTGCCAACCATTCTCGAAATATACGCAAGGTCGCGATACCACTACGGATAAAAAATGGTCAATGCTTTATGAGTTCGCAAGAATTATTCAGGAAGTACGACCTGATGTTGTTACAATGGAAAACGTTCCCCAGCTCTTAAAACATAAAGTCTATAAGGACTTTGAAACCAAGCTCAAACGTTTGGGCTATCAAGTGAGATCAACTATAGTTTTTTGCCCAGACTATGGTATTCCTCAAACAAGACAACGATTGGTTTTGTTAGCCTCCCGTTTAGGGCCAATTGATCTAATCAAGCCGACACACAAACAGTCAACATACAAAACTGTTCGGAAGACTATAGGGAAATTACCAAAGCTGAAAGCTGGGGAAACCAACAAAGCAGATCGTTTGCATTCATCAAGCACATTATCCGACCTCAATTTGCGGAGAATAAAAGCTTCCACACCGGATGGGTCATGGCTTGATTGGAAAACTAGTTTGGTCGCCGATTGCCACCAAAAGTCGGGGCGACAAACATACCGGAGTGTATATGGCCGTATGGCTTGGGACAAACCATCTCCCACAATTACCACTCAGTTCATAGGATTTGGGAATGGTAGATTTGGACACCCAAAGCAGCATCGAGCTTTATCTTTAAGAGAAGGTGCGCTACTCCAAACTTTTCCCAAATCTTATAGATTTGTCGATCCTAAAGATCAAACTTACTTCAAACACGTCGCCAGAATGATCGGAAATGCTGTCCCGGTAAAACTAGGTGCGGTCATAGGCAAAAGTATTCGCATCCATGTTGAGAAACACAAATGACAAATAAGTACAGCATTACCCTTAGTTTAAATGTCCTCAATCATCTGGGCATTAATTTGTATAGCAATATTCCTGCTGTACTGTCGGAGACAGTCGCAAATGCCTGGGATGCAGATGCTGAGAATGTAGAGATAAACCTAGATGTGAAGAAGGGAACAATCATTGTCACCGACAATGGGCATGGAATGACCGAGCAAGATCTGAATGAGAAATTCTTAAACGTCGGTTACATGAGACGCGAACACGGTGAAGCCATTACCCCCAGATTAAAACGGCGTGTCATGGGACGAAAAGGAATAGGTAAATTATCACTTTTTTCTATAGCCAGTATTATAGAAGTCCACTCAGTGAAAAATGGCCAGAAAAACGGCCTGATTATGAATTTGGACAAGATTAAATCAGCAATAAACGAAGAAGAAAAAGGAACGTACCATCCTGAAGCAGTGCCTATTAAATCTGTTAAAATTACCAAAGGCACTAAAATAATTCTTACAAAACTTAGAAAAGATATAAAAAAAACTAACACGTTTCTTAAAAAACGCCTCGCCAGAAGATTTGGGGTAATTGGTCCGAAGAATAAGTTTAATGTAAAAGTTAATGGTACAGAAATTTCAATCAAAGATCGCGATTACTTTCAAAAACTTCAATATATTTGGACCTTTGGCACTAATAGTAAGGAATTTTCTGTACCCGCAAATAATGCGGAACATAAGCATTTGGGTCCTGGAAAGATAAAACGTAATGGAAAAACTTATAATATACGTGGGTGGATCGGCACCTTTACAGCTGCTGGTGATGCTAAAGCTGATGATGGTGAAAGTTTAAATAATATTTCTGTTATGGTGCGCGGCAAGCTTGCTCAAGAAAATATTTTAGATGAATTTGGTGATGCGGGCATTTATGCAAGTTATTTAATTGGTGAAATTGAAGCTGACTTTTTAGATGAAGACAATGCATCTGATATTGCTACAAGTAGTCGGCAGCGACTAATTGAAGATGATCCCAGATATCAGGAACTTAAAAAATTTATTGGATTACAGCTTGATCAAATACGTGGTGATTGGTCCGAATACAGAAATTCTGCGGGAGAGAAAAAGGCACGTGAAAATCCATCTATCAACAAATGGTTTAACGAACTACCAACTGATTCAAGAAAAACTGCAAAGAGTCTTTTCGGGAAAATCAATCAACTGAAAGTAGAAGAGTCCGATAAGCGTACCCTATTTATGCATTCAGTCATTGCGGTTGAAACTATGCGCTATAAAGGGCGTCTAGACGAACTTGATAATATTTCTATGGAAAATGTCAGTGCCCTCAAATCAATCTTTAATGATTTCGACGATATTGAAGCTACCCTTTATCATCAAATCACCTCTGAGCGCATTAAGGTCATTGAAGCACTGCAGGAAAAAGTTGCTGGCAATGCCAAAGAAAAACTTATTCAACAATATTTATTTGATCATCTTTGGTTGCTTGATCCAATGTGGGAAAGAGCGACTGAAACACCAGTAATGGAACAAGCCGTCGATAAAGAGTTCAAGAAAGTTAATGCGAAATTGTCTCAAGAAGAGAAAAAAGGACGGCTGGATATTAAATATAAAACTGCTGCTGGTGGTCACGTCATAATAGAGTTAAAGCGGCCTAACGTAACAATCAAAACTCTCAAACTGGTAGAACAAGTTAATAAGTATCGTACGGCTTTACAAAAATGCCTTGATGAAACCCAAATGAGTGATGACCCAATCGAAATTGTCTGTATTCTAGGAAAATATCCCACAGACTACAAAGATGCGGCAAGCCAAACGACCTTGAAAGGTTTTAATGTACGTATTGTTTTGTACAACTCATTATTGGATCAAGCGTACAAAGCTTACGGACTTTACTTAGACCGCCATAAAAATACGGGCAGATTAACTACGCTTCTGGAAAACATTTCATCAGGTGAAACGAAGTTAGCCACTAAATCTTCAAAAAAGACCAAAGCTTAAATAAATTATATTTTCTCTTAGTCCTAACTCACACATTATACTTAGGCGTTGTAACTTAAGGCATTATAACAAACTTAAACCCGCCGAGCTTTGCCCGGCGGGTGCAGAATAGCGGTTACTATAGTGTTGCAGTCGGCACGCCCGCACCGATAAGGCGCCGATGATTTTGCGCCTCCGCAACCGCATCAACTGAAAGCGCTTTTGGCTCTATTCTATTCCAGACAAGATTGAGTGTGTGCTCATCATCTTTATCACGAAATAAGGCAGCACTAACAGGAGTGAGAAACACTGGTGAGTCCAAGCTTACCGAATAATAAGCAACACCATCTTTTTCTTTCATAAAAGCTGCACCAATTTCATAAGCTTCGCCCATCGGTTCTGCTATCAGTTTATAATAAGGTTTTCCGTTATTGCTTGTTGCCTGTTCAGAAATAACACTGATTGAGCCAATACCAAGACCGCTGATCTTGCCGTGAAGAGTTCCAAAATTATCCACCATAAAATGTCCAAGCTTCATATTTATCTCCTTAGTTAAAAAATATTTGCCATGCACCATGCGTGGCAATCTCACTTCCTTCTACGAATAAAAAGTTTAAAATAACCACCAAAGGAACAGGTTTTTTTGGTACGCGATGGTCGTCGTGCCGCTTTCTGACAACACAACTTTTTCTTAAGGGCTTTCTTTTTCATATGGTCTCCTTGGATAAAAACCTATGCACTGCACACAGGTTATCGCTGGTCAAACCAGTGATTTTTAAAGATCAGGGTCAGTAGAGAAATCAAAGCCGTACTGCGCTAAAATATCGACGCGACCATTCTCAAAAGCCCACGCGATAAGTTCGGCTGTTTCCCATTCAGGACGACGAAATGGTAATTTTTCTGAGTCTGGGGTGTTTTCATCCCGTTTTTTACGTCTGCCGGTAATTGCTCTCATGGCTGGCTGGAATGCCTGCTGTATTGGTATCAAAAAGCCGATCAGTTTTGCTTTTTGAACCGGCTTGTTTAGTTTCTGAACGGCTGTATCGCAGTTAACAGCAGGTGTTTTGATTAGCCTCTGGTAACGCCCTGCAATTTTAGAGCTGCGACCACCACGAACCACCGCGTTTCGCGCTCGTTTCATTCTCTTAGACACGACACGTCTAAGACCGAGCTCTTTCTCCATCTCCCGTGCAGCTTGTTTTGACTTATTCCAGTGAAGGCCTGGCCAAACGGCTTTGCCTGTGGTCAAGCTTATGCGGTTCCAAAACACGTGGAAGTGTTGCCGCCCGTCTTTAATATGCTCCACAATGACACGCTGATGGTCATGGGTCTTATAACCATATTTCTGCTCACATCTTTCAACGATCTTGAGCACTTGCTTATCTGTTAAGCGCTCATCTTTGAAAGGGTTGATGCTGATATGATGCAAAGGTTTCTTGACCTTCGTGTCTTGTGCCAACGCCCACATATTGTGAAAAGCTTCATCGAGGTTTTTAGCTTCGATGTCGCTAATTTCTACAGTACGTACTTTCTCATTTTTACCTTGAGCCTTTAAATAATCGGCGGCAGAGCGATAACCGCCCCTGATATGACTTTTGATAATCAAGGCATGGGTGCGTTATTAGCTAAAGCGCACTTAACGGCACGAAGTGCATGAATAAGTGGCATTCGTACAGTTTCCAGCATTGCAACACTTTCTACTAGACTTGCGCCGCTGTTTAAATGTTTAGCGATCTGGTTGAGATTCCGACCTTGCGCTGTTAATTCACGATTGAGCATACGGAGTGCGTTTTGCAGTGCAGGATCAGTTTTTGGCTTATAATCGGCAGCCAGTGCCGTGGCTCGAATATATTCATTTATTGCCATAGATGCTTTCTTGGCCTTCGCTCGGACTATCTCTCGCTCCCTATATGAGAACCGTCCCATGAGCCGATATGGCTTTCCTGATTTGAGCTTTAGCTCGCCAGATTTTGGGCTGACCGTTTGCGGTCTGACCAAAGTCTCAACTTGCGTGCAGCTTTTTTTAAAAATTTGAGAGTTATGGCGCCAATCCTGAAGAAGCATTTCTGTCATGAATTGCTCCTTTGCTAGTCTGGTTAAGGTGCTGGGTATTATTGCAAACCATTAAAAAATAAGGTTTTGTATGCTTATTTAGTTTCATTAATCACTGCTATAAAGCTCTTTGAATTTCACAGAATGCATAAGTTTTTAATTTAAGATTTGGCTAATTATTATGACGCGCTCTAAAATAATAAATTCTTTCCTACAGGTGGGCGATGAAATATTGCGCCCTTCGCGTAAAAGAGATCTGGCAAAAATCATATCCCATTTAACGTCTAATCCGGAAAGTCGTGATTTGTTGTGCCGCGATGCCGAAGGGCTTTTTAGCTTTATAAGAAAACTTGATCCAGATAGTCAGGCAAAAATTGTTGGAGCTAATGCCTTGAACTCAGCGGAAAGAGGTTATTCTAATATCACAATCGAATTCTTAGAAAGTTTTAGTCCTCTGCAAAGAGCCATTGTTTTATCTTCGAAATACGCTGCGTTTGCTTTAGCAAACACGGGGTATGGAGAAAATCTAGCTGGTTATTTTAAGTCCATGGAACCAGAGCACAAAATGGCAGTTTTATATACTGATCTAGTAGTGGCTAGCCTTATCCAAGCCGACCAAACCGACCTAATCGCAGAAGTTCTAGAGGGGGCTAGCGTTGAGCAGCAAATATCAATTATAGCCGGTGAAAATGTTACGGCAGTTCTGGCACACCATGGTTTTGCAAAATTCATTGCAGATCTTGTTGAAAAAGTGGATCAGAAGCAAGGGATGGTCATACTTTCACAGCATGGAGCAATCAGTGGCTTAGCGAAGAATGGTGAAGCTAATACGGTTTTAAAATTTACGAGAGAGGCTGAATCCAATATACAGGCAGGATTACTTACTGGGTTTTTCGCTGTATCTGGTCTCACTAAAACTGGACATGCAGAGTCAGTGGTTGAAATTCTAAAAGGCATGGCTCCAGCCCATTGCGCTTATGTTCTAGCGGCTGGCAATAGCCAGAATGTACTCCACTTAGTAGAAGCTGGTTTTATTGATGATGTGCTTCAGTTTCTTAGGGATATGAACTCTGACTGTCGAGCAGCCGTTCTGGGCTCATATGATGCCGTGTATGCATTAGCAGCGAATGGTCGCTCTGTAGAGGCGGTTGAGTTTATTAGAGAATTCGATCTGCCTACGCAAACAAAAATTCTGAAGGCAAACCGTTCCATGAGAGGATTGGCTGATAATGGTCAATCTCAATTCGTATTGGAGGTTCTATCAAAATTGGATGAACAGCAAAGGCAAGAATTATTAATGGATGTGAAAAGGAATTTTTATGCCATTTACAATAAGAATTCTAATCGAGACTGCACTCCAACAGTAGAAGAAGTAATACGCTATCTTAACAATCCAATTGAAGGTAAGCGTCCCAAAGCACCTCGTGCAAAAAATAATCCTCGAAAAGAAACCTAAAACACCTCACCAAATTAACCCTATGCCTGACCCTAACGGTCTGAAAATACCTATGTTTTCAGAAAGTATTTCTCACTATAGTTTTTGACTATAATGGCGTGCGCATTAGGGGATTAACATGACTGATAAATTTAACGGCTTATCCGACGCTGATATTCGTAGGCAAATAGCAGAATCTAAACAGGATCGTCCTTATGATTGGTTTGAACGCTGGGAAGCTGATCTTGAGCTAACCGGACGTGCTGGTCATCGCGCATGGCTTTCTACACAACGCACATCTTCATGGCTCGGATCTGAAGGTTCAGAAGTTAGCGGTATAATTGCTCCTCAAAATGTAGGCACAAAATTTAATGGCCGTGAAATGCAAGCAGAGCTTCGTGTTTGGCAAGAAAGAGGCTATCAGGAAATTACACAAGGCCGTGATTGGCTTGCGACCTCATCAAGTCATCGCCAAGGTCTTACAAAGTTGATTGATGCTGATAGTTTGTTCGTATCCCAGCAAACAGGGGCATGGCTCAAATATCAGGTTAAAAAAGATAGTCTTCTCATTCATGGCTGGCATGGAACAACCGAAAGCGAAAAACGTGCTGCCGTTCAAGTCCTTATAAGCCATGCCAATGAATCATGGGGCGCTCAATGTGCTCTCTTTGGTAGTGAAAATTTCAAACGCCGTGCGTGGGAAGAAGCTTTTCGCCAGGGCGTTACGATTACTAACTACACGCCTCCTGCAGATATTGTTGAGCAAATTAAGAGTAATATCGCTTATCAAAGACAACAGGCCGGTAACCCGATTAATGAATTAGATCTACCTAATTATGCAAGAGGTGGATTTTCTTCCCTTGAGGATATGAGACGAGCTGGCCATATTCGTGAGCCAGGACGCCCAGCACCTGTGGAGTTTCAACTCAAACCACCTGAGCCTGTTTATTAAGCAGTCTCCGACAAGATATAATTAGCGACCGCCAGATCATTTGATGGGTTAGCAAAGAATCCCATTGAAGGTGCTTAGCTATCCCACCGTGCAAACAAGCGACGGTGGTAGAAAAATTCATTGGTTGGCTCCCACGGCAACTGCAAAGAAGCCTGAACGCCGCGATGGGTCACTTCTGCATCAAGAAAGACCTTCACTGGCTTCTCGTTACTATCAAAGCCAATCACGACATAAGACATAAACCGCTGGCGCTCATACCAGCAAGGAATGCCATTGGGCTTACCTTCACGGTTTAATGTAAATACACCAATGTAAGGATTGCCGCTCGCATCCGTCCAGGCGGCAATACGCAGGCCGCCTACATCTGGCCTGCGCCAATCAACAAAGATAGGTTCTTTAGAAAATGGAATGGGTGGTTTATTGAGCATATTATCCTCACTTGCTGGAAGGTTGCTTAGCAACACAGCCCGTTACAAAACGGCGCGGTGCTTCAGTGGTTTCTTTGGCTTCGGCTGATGCATCCGATGGATTGGCTGATGGCGTCTTAGCCATAAGTTGCGGCTGGTCAGTTTCCTGAACTCCTAGGACATAACCAGACGGGCAATCCGCAATTGTTACTAAGCGTTGAGGTTCTTCTGCATGTGCAGCCAATGAAGAAAGAAAATAGGCAATGGCATAGATGATGCCGACACCCTTAAAGAGATCGAGCGTATTCATTGCGAACACACTGTGTATTTCCAGGAGGGATTACCGCAGCGGTCACAGCAATTATATGTACCGGGGCTAAAGTAGGAGGTTACTCTGTAGCCGACAGGGCAATCCGAGAATGTGAATTGGCAGCCACCGATTACAAGCGTTGTGCCACCACCAATAGATTGCCAGCTGATACCATCACAGAATTGGATGGCCGATCCATTCCAACGAACGCTACCGGCTGTTGAGCAAACACCAGAGCTGTCATAACGGGCAATGCCAGCACCCATAGGCTGCCAGTAGTAATTGCCAGCATCGTCAATGATGCATTGAATAACCCCCTGTGAGGCCACATCAGACTTAATTGTCCTCACTGTATCGCTGGCAGGACAGGCCTGGCCGATCTGCTGGGCATGGCTTGTCTGACAGCTAAGCAACAGGCTTCCATAGACTATAATTTGTAAAAAACGCTTCATTAGCTCTCCTTTGATTTGGCGAACCAACCCAAACAAAAGATGCAGTAATCCAAGCCGATACTGTCGCGGGAGTGCTAACGGGCCGCCGTATTCAGGTTATTACTGGTTTTGTAAGGGCTGGTTCATTGTGAGCAGAAACAAAAAAGGCGCCGGAAAGTCCGAGCGCCTGTTTGATCTACTTCAGTTACACGTTTTTCAACGATACCTGAACTATAGGGGCAAAATGAGGGATAGTCAAGCAATTTGTTACATTATTTTTGTAACATTTGTAACAACTATTCCTTAACCTTATAAGATATTCCAATGCTTAGCTAATACTTTTAAGCCGCGCCGCAGAGTCTCAATCTTATCGCCATCCCCTGCCCTAAAATTATCGCCACATACATGCATAACGAGCTTACGCTGGGCATCCGAGAGTACGCTTGCAGCATCGCGTAAGATTTGTTGGCTAATAATTGGGGTTAGTGCAGCCATATCACGATCACCATGTGCGCCAGATCCATAATCATCAACTCTTACATTCATAACATAACGCAAATAAGCGCGGCGGAACTTCATGCCTGCCTCATATTCATTCGGCTCAATTTTTCCATACCAAAGATAGCCATCAAGCGCACACTCAAATAAGGCTCTATGCCGTCTTATATAGGTTTTATCGGCACTTCTTTCATGTATAGCCTCACTAATAACGCCGCCATTTTGCTTACGACGTTCTTTTGTTACATCGCAACCCTTGGCATATAGAGGGGCTTTTGACTTCTTAGAGAATTTCTTAGACATACATAACCTCGCTCATTCCGAGACAGAGGCGACATTTCAAGGTAGCCAATAATTTGACACAATTTTCCGGACATTCTTCGGATGTAAAATACTGAACCATTCAATACTATCCAAAATAAATACTGGAGTATTCGTTCTGCACCATGCAGATGCGTTACTGGCCTTTAATGAAACTTCGCTGGCAATAAAATTTTGCCTCTGTCTCCGGCCAATCACTTTTTGGATTGGTCGTACTAAAATGATTTTCAGTTAGCACTTGCAACACCAATTACATGGAAAATTGTTAATTGCAACTTCAATGTGTAGTTAACAGCCAATTATTGGTAGCAGATATGTTAAGGTTAAAGGGTCCAGAAATACGGTTAAAACCTATATTTTAATGATATTTTTTGTATCATTTGCTGATAAAAAACATCGAAACATACCTGTTACAGGTGTTACATTTATTTTCTTATTTAATGTAACAAATAGTGACGGCTCATTATTTTGAGAGTAAAAAGACCTTATGAAAATAGCTATACCACCTGACCGACTAAACTCTTTGCTCAAGGCAAAAGGCAAGAAGCCTATATGGCTTGCTGATCAGATCGGTACGAGTCGCGCCCATCTCAGCCGTATTCTTAACAGGAAATCTCCCTTAACAATGGAATGGGTGCTGAAAATTGCCAAGGCACTCAAGGTTAAGCCACATGAAATTGCCGGCATTCATATGAACAAGAAATCGGCCAGCAAGGTCGATGATGTGGCTCTTGGCGCGATCATTGGCTGGATAATGGAAGCCAGCTCAGAAGCTAAAATGCAGCTTTCACAAAGTGATTTAGGGAAATTGGCAACGTTTGTTTATAAAGAAGCTATTGAACAACCGCTCAATTTTGATGAGACGAGATATCTAGCCTTTAGTGCCATACGTATAAAAGCACTTTTAGAATAGCTTTCACTGCGTGATTATCCAATTGTGAAGTGTTGGTATTGAACGCGGCCCGTTGCCGACCAAATATTTTTTGGTTTCCATCCGGCTTTAACGGCTGCATCAGTCATAAATGGAATGGAAAAGCGGCTAGAATTAATAACAGGGAAAAATTCACCCTTTTCAACTGCAAATTCTCTACCATTAAAATGTACGATTTGATCACATTTAGAACGCAATCCTAACGAAAGAAAATCCACATCTTTTGTTGGTCTGACCACAACCTCATAATCAAAATTACTCGTATCAATTGCACGTTGAATATAGCTACGTATTAATCCTTCAAATTCTGGATTGTCGTAGCAAGCCCTAATTTCCCGCTCATTTCTGTTCGCATCATAACTGATTAGTAAATGGCTTTGACCAGTGTTGATGCCTTTTGACGTTACGGCAGAAGCATAGTTTGAAAAAATCTCTATTAGTCTCGATTTGACGTTTTCACTGTCACTGTAGGTCTCTAAGTTACCTAGTGTAAGGCCAAGAAGTGCTATCAAGGTATTAGGATGGCCCATGGGTAGTCTGTCGAAGAAATCACAAACTACAGATGCACTATCAATTCCCAATTCACTTTTCGCAAGTATTGCGGCGTCGTTCGCTAAAGTTGGGGCGAGATCAAACGCATAATAATATTTGGCGCCAACTTTTTTCGCTATGGGCAAACCTTTACTTAAAACGGCCTTTTTGCCGCCCACGCCCATATCAAAAACATTTTGAGCCTTAGCATTTAATTCTCTAGCCACAAGGTCAAAAGTCTCATGTTCATCGCGTTCTACATAATATGCATCTGAGCTGTGCCCTTGAGCCCAGCGTGTATCGTCCTTGTCATTTATATACATGTCGGCAGCTAAATTGACTGATGGATCTCCAGACAGCCAACGCTGTATATCGACAGTAAATCTGTCGGTATCATAAGTTTTTCCTAATTTAACAAGCGCGTTCATTTGTTTTTCTTTGCCTTAACTTTGGGCTCTTTTGCAGCATTCCACATGGCACCAAATTGCCTGCGATAAGCTTCTGATATTGCAGGATTGCGAATTAATAGAATTAAAGGATCTTCAGGAGCCGATGTGGCAATGATGGCAGTTCTGTCGCCATAAATATAAAAAGGAACATTCGAGAAATTCTCTTTTTCCTGCCAACGATATTCACAATAACTAGAAGCACCTAAAGAAGTATCGCCTTCTTCAACTAGGCAACGCATTTGCACTTTTTCATAAGAAGCCATTTCGCTGCGTTGATAGTCGATAAAATTGCCTAGCTTCTTCTCAAAATAATCCTCAGAAAATCCACAAATGCAAATTTCTTCGTCGCTTACTTTGGCAACCGACCTCACATCATCAAAAAAAGCTTTTAAGCCATCAATGCCGGATAACGTTTTCACCTGATGTTGAGCCCATTGAACACCTACGTTACCAATAAATTCTACGCCTTGAGCTTCCAGTGCTAATCTGATTTTGCGCAGTGTGTCATCTTTGGCTACAGCTTCTTCGTTCAAGATTCTGTTTAACGAAGGACGCGCCATGTCAGCAGCAGATGCCAGGTCATCTTGCGTCATGCCAACCAGAGCCATTGCGGCGGAAATTTGCCTTGCTGTTAGTCTAATCATTTATCGACCATAATTTGTTCCGGAAGGCACCTTAGACAACTTTATGTAGCCTAACAAGTATCAAAAAGTCATTTACGTGCGAAAAAGCAATAAAATTACAGGTTAAAATCCATTTTTTTGGTAATAACTTCATTAGATTTAGCAATTAACAGTACTTTATGTAACTTTACTAGTTACAAAATGAATTGCTTTCAATTCCACCGGTCAGTATTCTCATCATCATATTCACAGTTCAAAAATACATATTTTAGGTGATTTCAAATGCTGGACTTTAACAAGTACATCGAACGTCACGGTGAGCATAGTGCTCAAGCCCTTATTGAACGGCTTGAACGCTACGAGGGTATACAGGCTCAATTTGGTCGGTCACTAGAAGACCGTTGGAACCTATTAATGCACAGCCCTGTTCGCAAGGTTGCGTGAGGGACCATGCATAATATTACCTACAATGAAATGGTTGCTCGATATGGCAAACTTGCTGCCATTCAACTCCTTCAATTAATCGAACGTGTTGCCAACACAAACGATAAAATTATTCCGGTTGATCGAAACGAACGTTTGCAAAACGCGTTCGATGCAATGAATAAAAATTAATCATTATAGGTTTGAACATGTTTGTGATTAGCGCAAAACAAATACGTGGTGCCCGAGGCTTACTTGATTGGTCGCAGGATACATTGGCTATGGAATCTGGCCTATGTGCCGCAACCATCCGCAAGATTGAAAAGGGCGAAATTGCTCCTTCAAGCGCATATAAGCTTCGAGAAGCGTTTGAGAAATCGGGTATAGAATTCTTCGAAAATGACGGCCTGGGCTTTCGAAAGGACTCAATCAAGGTTTATCAGGGTGAAAATGGTCTCAATGTGTTGTTTGAGCTTTTCGAAGCTTCAAAAGCTAATGGCAATCCCGTAAATATTATGTGCCGCTCCAGAAATGTTTTGGCCCAGTCATTGGGTATTACTGATATAGCCAATCTTAAGCGATTGGAAAAAATTGTTCAGGACCTAACCGTAAATTGTTTGTTGGCCGACGCTCATGAGACTTCAGAGCACGAACTACCGTTCAAGTATCGAGTTATGCCTAATTACTTCATTAGCAACATCTCTCACTTCGCTATTACAAGCCGTTACATCATCATTGCTGAACAAGATGACTCCAAAACTTATAACTTCATTGTCATGAAATCTATTGGCCAGCTTCAATCATTTTTGAATGAATTTGAGCCGCTATGGAAAGCCGCTATTCCTCTCAATAACAGTCATAGCAAAAAGGAACGACGGGCTCATGCAGTAGCCTGAGTAAACCGCTATAACTTTGGCGGAAAGCCACATAGTTATAGTTAGCTAGCGAAATACACTATCTTGGTTATATAAAAACGATAGAAATAAGTGTGGTTTTACTCGATTAAATAGTGACATTTGATCTCGTTGGGTTTGTTTGATGAGCATTCGAATGAATAACTTTCTCACTCAAGAAAACGAATATAACGAAGACACAGAGATTATCGAACGTATGGCGTCCGCTATAACGGGCATTATTAGAGCGAATAGCCGTTGTGATCCTTCTGACCTATTAGTTGAAAGCTTTTCTCAAGGAGAGATTAACCGTTTCTGGACAATGGCCTTCGCCTTGGCTGGCGTACAATGTGACGGTAAAAAGCTGCGCATCGCAGAGTAAGAATGAAAGCATAAGTCATTAAATACATAGAAAATAAAGAATGTTTTGAAAAGCAGCGTTGATTTTAACCAAGATTCATACTGAAACATTTTGCTATAGAAAATCCATGGGTATTGATCAGTCATTACCATTTGTACCAGAGCCGGCCAGCTGGCCCTTAGCGCCTATGTATACGGGCAAGCTAGATGCTGATGCTCTTACAGTGCTTAAAGAACTCAATCTACTTCATGATGACGACGACGTCACCTTTAACCAAGCACTTGATAAATTAAAGTCTGATCTATCATTGGAAAGAATTTCTGATTTTTTCCATCAATTTAGTTATCGCTGCTACACACTTCACGGGAATAGCTACGCAGCCGAACAAAGTACATCCGTTCGACGATTATATCGACATCCTTATCTAAAACTGGCTGAAACTGACGTCGTTGTTGAACTTGATGTGAACAACATTGCCGCTGTTCGTTCAATGCTCAACACGAATGCCATTGTTTGTCATGTAGGCGATGAGCCAATACCGCCCTCTCTTCACGAGTTATGGTTTGATTATCAAACTCGTAAATTAAAGCACGGAACTTATGGCCATTCAGAAAAATTTAAGCCAGTACAATTTGTATCTAAACACCACGCTCAACATTATTTTGAGTGGCAACGTGCCATTGCTTCACAGCAATCATTTGAATATGTACCTGAAGATATTTCGCAAGGTTCATACCGTCTTTATGAGTACACAACGCAGGCTGAGCAGTATTTCGTTCAATATTTTGATAAAACGCAACATTTTAAATTTCATAGTACTATTTGTGATCCAGATGAGCATGCGAGTAAGACGCCTGAACAGTTGGCTGAAATATTTGGTTATAAAAGAGTTTATGTAACGGATGTTGTTGTTCCTGCCGGGCATAAAATTACAGCCTGGGCGGCTGCGAATGGACAGAGAGTTTTTGCTTACACAATAGAATCGACATCTGGCGTCGTATTCCCGAATGAAAAACGTTTGTTACCAGCTGAGCTTGAGTGGAAGCCTGGTCAAAAGGAACGTTACGATCAAGCTATGACTATTTATCAAGATGGTAACTATTCATACCAAGGCATTTTAGATCTTTATGATCCTGACGTGGATAATGACAGCGCTCATTGGTGCGTTTTGATGGGCATTGCTTATTCAAACCCACGGGATGAATTTTTTGACGAAGCTAAGGCTTACGAATTTGCCGCCAAGGCTTATATGCTTGGTGATGGCACAGCTGCGAGTAATTTAGGTGTCTATTGGAATAACGGCCTTTATGGGCGTAGGGATATTGAAAAGGCACGCCTCTGGTATTCAAGAGCCATGGATGCCGACAATGGCACAGGTGCCGTGAATCTTTTTGGGATTTTAAAATCAGATTCGCGTTACAAATCAGATTTAGAATTCAAAAAAGAAGCGGACCGGATATTTGGCCGTGCTCGTCAACTGGGTGGTTATAACACTCGTTTAACGGATGCACAGTATTCAATGTCCAATGTTATTGGACAAGAAGACAGGGTTCGAGGTTTAAGTATTTACGAAGAATTGGCAACAACTACAGAAATTAATCATCAGGAATATGTGGACGCTATTCGTATCTTGGCATTGCGGTATTATTTAGGGCTTGATGTTCCTCGAGATTTGAATCGAGCCCTCTCCTATTTAGATCGCATGCCCCTTGATAAAGGCGACAACATTATTTCCCAGCAAACACGCAATACTGTTCTGAAGTTACGCCGTTTAATTGAAGAAGAGTTGGAAGTTGTTGAAATAAAAGCATGGCGCGATCCCCGCATTATTGATGCAGATGCTATAGCTAAAGAGGAAGTTTCTGAAGTTGCTCGCCTTGCAGCACTTAAAAAAGAACAGTCGATTACCGCGCCATCCGCATCGCATGGAAAATATACATCTTTAGACATAACAAAAAAACCTCTGAGCGAGGATGATGTAAAAGGAATTTTCGGTCTTATGGGGGCGGGTGTTCTAGCTGTTGGCGGCATTTGCTACGGGCTTTGGCTCATTCGTGATGAAGTTGTAACCGTAGCAGGTGGCTTAGCATTAACAGGGGCTGCTTATAAAGTTTCCCATGATTTTGATGCTCAGAAGATTACCACATATTCTATTACAGGCTTGACGTTGCTCGGCACAGGCCTAGCTACTTATCTTACGGCGACGTCCGGATTGCCGCAGGGAACAGTAACTTCTGCTGTTTGGGAGCATGTGCTGCCAATTGCTACCGGCATTAGCGGCGCTATTGGTTCCTATGTGGTTATCCGAGATCAGTATCAAAAGAAATTTAGCATCGATACTATTTTAAAAGGCGGAATTGCTGCTTTAGCAGCGGCAGGCAGTCTTTATTTGAATACTCGATTACTCGAATCTGAGCATATAACATCTATTGGTGCGAGTTCTGCAATGCCTGATGCTTTTATTACCGGCAAACAAATATCGGTTCATACGCGTCCTGATAATAATATAGTTCCGCTCAAATGTGGCGATAAAGTTACGGTGCCTTTCGGCATAGAGGTACCAGAGACCAACATCGTTCTTTCTGATGATCAAGAAGCCTTGGTTGATAGCCATTTTTTATCCTATTCCAAACCATCGGCCCAACAATGTGCTCTATAGGAATACATTATGACTGATTTTGTAACTTCAGCTGAATTAATCACTCGCCTTTACACCGGTGAACTTGGTTTTGAATTAGCCAAAGAAATGGTTAGGGACGAAAGAGTATCTGCTACGCCCGATCTAGCCGATCGTTTATGGGCTGCGTCAACAGTTCTGGGCGGTGAAGGCAATCCCTTATATGACGAATGGCAAGATTTACGCGAAGAAGTTCAGCTTAAACAGCTCGGCGTCACGCGGGATGAAGTTACAAAAATAACTCAGCAGTATGGACCTCGTTATAACAAAATGGAGCAAAATGGGTGGCTTATTACCGCCAGTTTCGATCCATCATCTATACCATCTGAAGGGGATTCCTACTTTAAAGGCTTGCAAGCCAAATCCTCTGGTGAATTGGTGCTTTATTTTGAACAAAAGCCAAATTTACCGCCCCTGATATTCCCCCAAGATATAGATGTCGCGATGATATTTGCCTTTCATCCTTCACGACTACCTCTGCCGTATTTGTCTCTTGAAGGGTTGGATGAAGATTTTCCTGACCGTCCCAATTGGTTATTTATCAAAAAAGATTGGCATCCAAGATGGATGAGCCACACGCTTATGGGTGAAACGCTCTATGCCGCCGATTACTGGATTGGAAGGTTAGCCTGGCAGAGTAAGCAATTTGCTACGACACCAGATGACATACCCGATGATGATACGCGCGCGCGGGTCATAAACTTACTTCGAGATTTTGAGTTATGCGGTGGCTCTGCAGATGGCTATAGCTCGCGCGTGATGCTTAAGCCAGGAGATGTTTATGGCTCATGGAACAAGACAACCGATGGCGATATTGTATGTGACGTGCATCGTATCGATATGGGCGTAGATGGTTCCGATATGGCTATAAAAATTGATCCAACCACTGGGGAAATGGTTCAAGACCGAGCCGTCAATCTTAATAACCCGCGCTTTGCCATGGGCCGGGCAGCTCTCTTATTGACGAGCCGTTATAATGAAATCGCTGAATTCTTCCCGATGTTTGAACGCTCAAGACAACTTATTGGCCTTCTCAAAACGCTTGTGACTTTGCGTGAAAAATATGATTTTAAGCCGGATGCTGAAACCATGAAACGTATTGATGAAGCTTATCAATATTATACAAAGCAGCCTTCATTAAAGCTGACACAAAGGCTATGCTCTCATTTGAAACCGAGGGTCCCATGAGTTTTATTGTAATAAATCCCAAAATTTTTAGTTTGGCCTCCGAACTCACATTTAAACATTCGCCAGGAAGTGAGCCAATGGG
>JBASWO010000004.1:0-7321 GCA_049276515.1 Alphaproteobacteria bacterium | reverse complement strand
CCTCAATGGGTCATGACGGGAAGAGGAGGGGCTTATTTTCACGTCTATTTTGACAGATTTATGGCACGGTTAACGCAAAATCTCAATGAAAGGCTGTGAAACTAAAAGTCGCAATATTGCTGGCCTTTTTGCCAGCCATACTTTATAAATTTCTTCCAGCCGAAAATTTGTTCAAGGAAAACCGACGCGCCATGGGCCAGACGGGAGACATTTTTATTGCTGTGGCCCAATCGCCCGAAGAACGGGAGGCCTGTTATGCCATCCGTAAAACTGTTTTCATTGAAGGTCAAAAAGTACCTAAAGAACGTGAGCGTGACGGTCTTGACGATGAGGCTGTGCATTTTCTGGCCCTCTATGAAGGTAAGCCCGTTGGTACGCTGCGGGTTCGTTTTAAAGATGATGCCACAGCTAAAATTGAGCGTTTAGCAGTCTTAGAGGCTATGCGAGGTAAAAGAATAGGTGAGGCGCTTATGCGGTTTGCTGAAGCAGATCCTGCCATCAGCCAAAAACAAAAAATAATTCTACAATCGCAAAGCTATATTGTTCCGTTTTATGAGCGTTTAGGCTACAAGGCCTCCGGCGAAGAATTTTTAGATGTGGGCATTCCCCATAGGTTAATGACAAAAGAGGCCCGCACAAAAGCGGCCTAATAGAGGAGTAGTTATGCAGAATGTTTTACTGGTCGTTCAATTGTTGATCGCTTTTGCGCTCATTGCCGTCATTTTGGTTCAGCGCACCGCACAAGACGGTGGCGGCCTCATGGGCGGTGGTAATACCATGGGTGGCTTATTTACAGCGCGCGGATCAGCCAACCTCTTGACGCGTACCACAGCTATTTTGGCAACTTTGTTTATTTTGAACAGTCTTGCGCTTGGCATCATGGCTAGCCGTGGTCATTCGTCAGCCAGTCTTGTTGATCAGGTAGCGCCACTAGCGCCAGCACCAGAAACGCCAGCTATACCTGAGGTTCCGAAGGCGCAGTAAACAACGAGGATTGATACGATAAAACACGAGTGAGAGGGTCTTTTTAAGTATGGCAACACGCTTTATTTTTATTACGGGTGGTGTGGTGTCGTCTCTCGGCAAAGGTATCGCTTCCTCAGCACTCGGAGCTCTCCTGCAGGCGCGTGGCTATAAAGTTCGTCTTCGTAAACTGGATCCTTATCTGAACGTCGATCCTGGCACCATGAGTCCAACGCAGCATGGTGAAGTTTATGTCACCGATGATGGTGCTGAAACGGATCTTGATTTAGGTCATTACGAGCGCTTCACAGGGGTTGCCTCGCGCCAAAGTGATAACGTCACAACTGGCCGTATCTATTCAACTGTTATTGCTAAAGAGCGCCGCGGCGATTATCTCGGCGCCACGGTTCAGGTCATTCCGCATGTCACCGACGCGATCAAAGAATTTGTACGCGGTGATTTAAGCGATGAAGATTTTTGCCTTTGTGAAATTGGCGGCACCGTCGGCGATATTGAAAGCTTGCCGTTTCTTGAGGCTATTCGCCAATTAGGTAACGAGCTTGGCAAAGAGCGCTCACTCTATATTCATGTCACACTCTTGCCCTACATTAAAACGGCCGGCGAATTAAAAACCAAACCCACACAGCATTCTGTCAAAGAGCTGTTGAGTGTCGGTATTCAGCCCGAAATTTTACTCTGCCGTGCAGAGCAAGCTATACCTGAGGGTGAGCGCAAGAAAATCGGGCTTTTCTGTAACATCAAGCAAGAGCGCGTTATTGCCGCGCTTGATGTGGATACCATTTACGATGTTCCTGGCAGCTATCATCAACAAGGCTTTGATGAGCAGGTTATTCGTTATTTCAATCTGCCTGCTAACCGTCCGCCCGATTTGAAACCATGGCGCGATATTGTCCAAACTGTGCGTGAACCTGAAGGCGAAGTTACAATTGCCGTTGTTGGTAAATACACAAGTCTTTTGGATAGCTATAAGTCACTGAGTGAAGCTTTAGCGCATGGCGGTTTGGCTAATAAAGTAAAAGTGAAACTGAAATGGATTGATAGCCAGGTATTTGAAGGCAAGGACGCCGTCAGTCATTTGGAGAACGTCAACGGTATTTTGGTTCCAGGTGGATTTGGTGAGCGTGGAACGGAAGGTAAGATCCGTGCAGCACAATTCGCGCGTGAGAAAAATATTCCTTATTTCGGTATCTGTTTTGGCATGCAGATGGCTGTCATTGAAGCAGCGCGCCATTTGGGTGGTATGCCTAAGGCAACCTCTAGCGAATTTGGCGCAAGTGATAATGCTGTAGTCGGTCTGATGACGGAATGGACGAAGGGTAATCAACTCGAAGTCCGTAAATCAGATGGGGATCTTGGTGGTACCATGCGTCTTGGTGCTTATCCGTGCATTCTTACTAAGGGTAGCAAGGTTCGCGAGATTTACGGCAGCGATAATATCAGTGAACGTCATCGCCATCGCTATGAAGTGAATATCAATTTCAAAGATAAGTTAGAAAAAGCTGGTCTTGTCTTCAGCGGCCTATCGCCTGATGGTCAGCTGCCAGAGATCGTTGAACGCAAAGATCATCCCTGGTTCATTGGCGTTCAATTCCATCCAGAATTGAAGTCAAAACCTTTGGATCCGCATCCGCTGTTCCGCTCCTTTATTACAGCAGCAGTGCAACAAAGTCGGCTCGTATAATTTAAATGTTGAGATTAGGGTGTTAATCCCGCGGATTTTGCCGCTGGATGAGCCGTAGCGTTTCGACCAAAAGATCCGATGCAAAGACGATCCATCTCATCTGCAAGATCTTTAACTTCAGGATCAACTGTAACATCCAGCTTGTTTACGGGGCTACAAAGGTTGCGAAGTGTTTGCGTAAATTGTTCGCGTGTAAGTGTTGGGCTCGTGCTACGACGCTGTGCGATGAAGGGGCCATCGCCGCCATTTAAATAAGCTGAAAAGGGACCCATTTCGACTTTAACGGCGATGTTGGAATAAGAAATGTGAGGCAATGAGTACATTGTACCACCGAGGCCATCCGGAATTTTTTTGTTTTCACTTGGATTTTTGATGACAAGAACAGCATGGTGACTATCGATATTGGCAGTTTCAGCTGTTTGAGCGACGCTAGGAAGCGCGCTGAAACCCAGAGCTAAAGAGAGAGCAAGGCCCGTTTGAAAAGAATGCTTTGATCTAGGCATAATAAATCCCGGATAATATTTAACTGACGCGATTATACAGTATCGAGGGGGTATGAAAGTAGATGGGAATTACTTGCGAGAACGTAAGCAAAGTTAATTTAACTATACCCGCTTCATGCGCACAGGCTGTTCTGCGCTGTCACTACGTTGGTTGGTAGCTGGTGAGATGTGCCCCATACGCTTGCGTTTTGTATCGACATAATGGGCATTATAAGGGTTTGTCGCCGTCCACAGTGAGACATGTTCACTGACTTTGATACCAGCTTCTTCAAGAGCTTTAATTTTATGACGGTTATTGGTGAGCAACTTAACCTGCGACAAGCCAAAATGCTGCAAAATAGCAATAGCAGGGCTGTAGTCACGCTGATCGGGTGCAAAGCCAAGCTTTACATTAGCTTCAACTGTATCGAGCCCTTGATCTTGCAAAGCATAGGCTTTGATTTTGTTGGCGAGGCCAATACCGCGCCCTTCATGGCCACGTAAATAAATCAATAAACCATGTCCAGCATCGCTGATTTTTTCTAAAGCTTGTTCGAGCTGATCGCGGCAGTCACACCGCATGGATCCGAGAATATCGCCTGTGGCGCATTCTGAATGTATGCGCACAAGATTATCATCGCTTACAACGCCAATGGCCAAAGCCATATGTTCCGTGCCGTTTTCATCGGTGAAAACTTGCATACGAAAATCGCCATAACGCGTCGGCAAATTGGATGTCGCTGTGTATTCTATTGCCATGAAACCTTGGTTCTTAAGCGGGCAAAAAATAATCCCAAGAGAAGCTGTCTTTTTTAAACGGCAGCGGTTCGCTTGGGTTGAATTCAACGGTGATCTTATCGGGATCAGCTTGCTGTATTGTAACAGAGATGTTCCAAAAATGGTAGTCAAACATCGCCTGTGACAGGCTGGGACCAGCCTCAACTAATATATCTTGCACACCTTTATTTGTTAAATCGTCAATCGCAGTTTTAACATCTTTGTAAACAGACACCTTAAAGCCGCGTTGCTCGGCGGCTTTTATGTAGTCGTTTGGAACTTTATTGTCTAGATCCATAATTGCCAAAAT
Organism: Alphaproteobacteria bacterium; assembly: GCA_049276515.1. GTDB lineage: Bacteria > Pseudomonadota > Alphaproteobacteria > UBA9219 > UBA9219 > JAATFY01. Next base: position 3,087 of record JBASWO010000004.1, on the reverse strand, counting down.
GCGCTTTTTATTGGGGTAATCGGCAATATGACGCACGGTAAAGAGTGGATCGTCTTTAACTATAGTGCCGCTACCCGTTAGGATCGCATCAGCTTTCTTACGCAACCTGTGTGCCAAAAGTAATGAGGATTGTGATGTAAAAGTTTTTTGCCCTGAGATCGGTATCATAGTGCCATCACGATTAATGGCGCGCTTAATCGTGATCCAAGGCTTACCTGTCGTCGCGTGATAACTAAAAACATGAATAAGTTGCTGGCATTCATTTTCATTAACGCCGCAAATAATTTCAATCCCGGTCTCCTTTAACGTTTCAATTCCCCCACCTTTAACTTTTGGGTTGGGATCGCGTGCACCAATGACAACACGCTTAATACCCGCTTCAATAATCGCGTCGGTGCAGGGGGGTGTGCGTCCATGATGATTGCAGGGCTCAAGCGTCACACAAAGCGTATGCACGTCTTTCAGTAGATTTTTCTCACGGCATATTTTGAGAAGGGCAGCTTCAGCATGATCATCGCCGGCACGTCTATGTGCCGCGGTAGCTAATATTGTTCCATTTGCATCGAGAGCAACCGCGCCTACTGGTGGGTTGGGCGAAGTGGCGCCAAGATATTTGCGCGCTTCTGCGCAAGCCAATTGCATGGGAATATCAAACATGAGGTTTTCTTACGCTTAATTTTGCTTTTAAGAAAGCGGGGCGTATTAACGGGGTGTGGGCTCGTCGAAGAAATACTTACCATCTTTAAAATTGATGTCATATTGGCCGGGAGCACTTACAAAAGAGGTGCCTTCTGCAACCGTACACTTCCAAAGCGTATGCCTTCTATAAGGAGTTGATTCTATCGGTTGAGGGAGGGGCTCGGAAGGCTTTTCAGCTTTGGGCTCACGCTGACAAACTTCGCCCCGGGCTTCAGGTAAAAAGGCTCGTGGATGAAAGCCTTTTAGGGCACTTTTGGGGTGGCTGAGCGCAATATCCATGGATTTGTTTTTCTTTTAATTCTGCAATATTGTCTTTAAACTTTAACGCACCTTACTTAGCACAGAGTGATCATGTCCCAAATAGCCTCACTTCGCAGTCGCGAAATTCTTGATAGCCGCGGAAATCCTACGGTTGAAGTCGATGTATTACTTGAAAACGGTAGCTTCGGTCGTGCTGCTGTTCCATCAGGTGCATCAACGGGCGCACACGAAGCTGTGGAGTTGCGCGATGGTGATACAACGCGTTACGGCGGTAAAGGTGTTTTGCGAGCTGTAGAAGCTGTGAATGAAGAAATCTCAGATGCCATTATTGGTATGAATGCTGACGATCAGATTTCTATCGATAGCACCATGATCGAATTGGATGGTACGCCCAATAAATCGCGCCTTGGTGCTAATGCCATATTGGGTGTCAGTCTTGCTGTAGCTAAGGCCGCCGCTGCTTCTGCGGGCTTACCTCTTTATCGTTATGTGGGCGGCCCAGCGGCATCGCTTCTACCTGTGCCCATGATGAATATTATCAATGGCGGCGCGCATGCCGACAACCCAATTGATATTCAAGAATTTATGATTATGCCCATTGGCGCTGAAAGCATTGCGGATGCGGTTCGGATGGGCGCAGAAATTTTTCATGCTTTGAAGAAATTACTGAAAGACGTCAATCATAATACAGGCGTTGGTGACGAGGGCGGTTTCGCACCGAACTTAGCTTCAGCTGATGAAGCTATCAGCTTTATCATGCGGGCTTGTGAAAAAGTTGGCTACTTGCCAGGTGAGGATATTGTTCTCGCGCTCGATGCCGCGGCTACAGAATTTTACCGGGAAGGGCGTTATCAATTAGCGGGTGAGCGCAAAGTCCTGAGCTCCGATCAAATGGTACGTTATTACGCTGATCTCTGTCAGCGTTATCCTATTGTATCGATCGAAGACGGTATGTCTGAAGATGATTTTGATGGTTGGGAAATGCTCACTGATGCTTTAGGTGAAAAAGTTCAGCTTGTTGGTGATGATTTGTTTGTGACCAATACAGCGCGTCTTACTCAAGGCATACAGCGCGGTCTCGCAAATGCCATTTTGGTTAAGGTCAATCAGATCGGCACATTGAGTGAAACCTTGGAAGCTGTTGAGCTTGCGCACAAGTCGGGATATCGCGCTGTGATGTCTCATCGGTCAGGCGAAACGGAAGACAGTACAATTGCTGATTTGGCTGTGGCGACAAATTGTGGCCAGATTAAAACGGGATCTTTGGCGCGCTCGGATCGTCTTGCAAAATACAATCAGCTGATCCGTATTGAAGAACAGCTTGGCAAATCTGCGCGTTTCGCCGGGCCGTCTGTTTTGCTGAAGTAAGCCATGATTGCCAGGCGCACATGGCACGCAATCATATCTGTCGTTTGCGCCTTCATTGTGATCTATTTTCTTTATCACACGATCCAAGGTGACCGTGGCTGGCTCTCTATGCTGCGACTCCAGAATGAAGTCACAGCAGCTCGTGGCAATCTGGATCAATTACAAAAAGAACGGGAAGAGCTGGCTCACCGCGTGCAATTGATGCGCCCAGGAAGTCTTGACCCAGATTTGCTTGATGAAAAATCACGCGAGATGTTGGACTACTCAAAACCCAATGAGATTATCATCCTGACTCCACAGGATAAAAAGCCAGGCGTTGTGCAGCGCAACAATTAGACGCAATGCAATATATTTTTTATCCGCAAAGCAATTATTAGTTAGCCATAAGTCTGTATTATAATCCGCATGCGGAATCCAAGAACACCTGCTTGATAAACCATGCTAATCGTTCTAGTTGATGCATCAGAAAAAAGACGTCAAAGAGAATCTGCGCAACAGATTCAATCCTGCTGGGAGAAAAATTAGGGATGTTCATCAGCAAGCCTAAATTTCAATCGGTCGCGGCCAATCAGTCGAGCGTGAATAGCGTCTCAGATATGCAGCGCTACTACCGTGACATGCTTTTGATCCGTCGCTTTGAAGAAAAAGCTGGCCAGCTTTATGGCATGGGCTTGATCGGTGGTTTTTGCCATTTATATATCGGACAAGAAGCCGTGGTTGTTGGCATTCAAGCCGCACAGAAACCCGTCGATACTGTGA
>JBASWO010000003.1:0-4366 GCA_049276515.1 Alphaproteobacteria bacterium | reverse complement strand
TTGCCAACCCATATTACGATCAGCGAAGTGCCACATGAAAAGACCGATGCCAACAACATCGAAGATGAACACTGCCAAAACAGAAAGTGTAAGCTCAACAACGGTTGATGCAATCGCTACAGTTTTCTTAATGCCGTGTTTCATCATGACGCGAACGGCGACAACTTCACCGCCGATACGCGCAACTGGCATTAAGCCGTTGACGGCCGAACGAAGCCAAAGAATATAAAGGAGGAATGAATGCGAAGGCTTTTGTTTACCGGGTATAATAAGGCGCCAGCCAATAACGCAAAAAATCAGCGAAAGAATATGATATAGACTGGTCCACAAGATGCCCCAGCCGGCTTTCAGAAGTGCGTCGAAGATTTGATCGATACCACTCCAGACAATCAGACCTGTAGCCGCCAGAAGACCTAAGAGGCCAAAAAAAGCGGCCAAACGGATCATTTATTTTGGCAGAGGTACTGGGCTGCCTGACAAAGTACGCAACCAAGCGATGACATTGGCGCGCTCTTGATCATTTTTAATGCCGGCAAATGTCATCTTCGTACCAGGCGTATGCGCGCGAGGATTATAAAGAAACTCATTGAGATCTTCATAGCTCCAGGTACCTGTCATCTTCTTCATACCTTCAGAATAGCTATAGCCAGGCATGTTAGCGGGCTTAGCGCCTACAATGTCATAAAGGTTAGGACCAATTTTAGCAGGCTCGCCCTTAGCGAAATTATGACAAGCGCCGCAAACACGCGCGGTCTTTTGTCCGGCTTCAGCGCTCGCCTTAGCTAAAAGCGGCGCTATAGGTTCTGGGCCTTTTGGCGCTGCAGCTTCAGGTGCAGCTGATGAGGAGGCTGCCACGCCTTCAACAACATAAGAATTCTTTTCGAGAGCGGTAGGCTTGACCACTTTATCAGCAACAAATCCAGCGAACATAGCCACCAACAAGGCAACGAGAATGGCGGCAAACATTTTATTGAATTCAAAACTATTCATGGGAAACCTGGGCTGCGAAACAAATGGATGGCGGGGAAAGTAATGCGAAGAATGTCCTCTGTCGATAGCCAAGACGTTTCGCCTAAAAGAATAAGGAAAACTGTGGTTTTTCGGCGTGGATGCTTGACTTAAGCAAGGGAATACGGCACCCAAATTACATGGAAAAAGTGCCGCAAAGCCCTATTCTGATTATCCCTGCCCGCATGACCTCAACGCGCCTGCCAGGCAAGCCGTTGGCCGATATCCATGGCCAGCCCATGATCGTTCATGTGTGGAAGCGGGCGATGGCCAGTAAAGTAGGCCCCGTCCTCGTTGCGTGCGATACGAATGAGATTGTTGATGTCATTAAAAAAGCAGGCGGCATGGCCGTCCTGACAAAGCCCGATCATCCGTCTGGCTCCGACCGGATTTGGGAAGCCCTCCATGCAATGGATGGACATGCTCGCTATGATGCCATCATCAATGTTCAAGGCGATGAGCCTCTTCTTAATCCCGATCACATTCGTACCGCCTTTGATCTTTTAAAAAACCCGGGCGTCGATATCAGCACCCTTGCCGCTGTCATTGATGATGAGCAGAAGAAAATAGCAAGTCAGGTTGTGAAAGCAGCGATTGATTGCGATGGCCGCACCAAGCAAGGTCGTGCTCTTTATTTTTCCCGTCACCCCATCCCATCGGGTGAAGGCCCTGTCTACCATCACGTTGGTTTGTATGCCTATCGCCGCGAGGCTTTAGCTGCTTTTGTTGCCGCACCACCATCACCTTTAGAATTACGTGAAAAGCTAGAGCAATTACGCGCATTATCACTTGGCATGCATATCGAGGTTGGTGTTATTGATAGCGTTCCGATGGGCGTTGATACGCCTGAAGATTTAGAAAAAGCCAGAAAGCTACTCAAGCCATGAGCACTGTTAAAAAGAAGATCGCGTTTCAAGGAGCTCCAGGAGCTAACTCAGATCTCGCTTGCCGTGCGGTATTTCCAAAATTTGAGACCCTTCCCTGTTTAGAATTTGAAGATGCATTTGCTGCTGTGCGCGATGGCAAAGCTGAACTGGCTATGATCCCGATCGAAAATTCTGTGGCAGGACGGGTCGCTGATGTTCACCACCTACTCCCTGAAGGTGGCCTCCATATTATCGGCGAACATTACCAACCTATCGTCCATCATCTCTTGGTCGTACCTGGCGCCAAACTCAGCGATATTAAGCGCGTCGAAAGCCATGTGCAGGCATTAGCGCAATGCCGCAAATGGCTACGACAAAAACATATTAAGCCCGTCGTGCATGTCGATACTGCTGGGGCCGCAGCGGATGTTGCTGACCGTGATGATCGCAGTGTTGCGGCAATTGCATCAGAGTTAGCTGGAAAGATCTATGGCCTTAAGAGTTTAACGCACAGCATCTCTGATCATAAAGAAAACATCACACGCTTTATTATTTTGTCGAAAAAACCAAAGATGCCGCCCATAGGCAAAGCTTGTGTGACCACGCTCGTGTTCCGTGTTCGGAGTTTGCCTGCTGCACTCTATAAAGCCCTGGGTGGTTTCGCTGCGAATGGCATCAACATCACAAAGATCGAAAGTTATTTGGTTGATGGACATTTTTCAAAAGCTCAATTTCGCCTCGATGTTGAAGCCCATCCAAAAGAAAAACCGCTCAAAAATGCCCTTGAAGAGCTCGATTTCTTTGCCGATCACGTCAAGATTTTAGGCGTTTATCCAGCCCATAAGTTCCGGGTCAAGGGGTAAGAAAATGGGGAGTTACCCGAGATGGGTAGGAGCTATAGTTGCGCCCCTTGAAATACCTAGGCTCTTTGGGCTTGGTCACCTATTAAATCCGCGTTAATATTGGATAGTTACAATTCATTGTAATATTTAGAGAAATTAGGAGTCCTGATGGCAGTGCCGGGGACATTAAATTTAGAAAGACTATCGCCGGGAAGCAATGCGGCGCCACCCACCTCTGCGCGCCTTTCTAGAACTCCTGCACGCGAACAACAGCTTACGGTAGAAACTCTTGAGCGGATGATCCGCGAAAATTCTCCAGACATTGCGCGCCTCAATCCTAATAACCCCCTCGTTCATAAATTATTGGAAGCCGTTTTCCAAAAAAATCCTGGCTTACGTGAACGTATGGTTGGCGCGAATTTAGTTGATCTCAACTCACCAACTCTCGCTCGTGATGATCGGTTTGCGCACCAACAAGAGGGTGTTCGTGCACAATGGGATGCGCATGATCGTCAGGCTGAGCGCGAAGAGCGTTATTTTGAACGTACTGCAGCTGCTACTTCGACAACATCGATTGTGTCAAACATTGCAGAGAGTGCGAAAAAAGCTTGGAACACTACTTTAACAACAGTGCAAAGCTTTTTTGCTCATCAAGCGCGTCAGTTAAGCACGGGCTTTAATCGCGCTAGGGATTTCGTGACAAAAACGGTTCCTAGCTTTTTTACAGAAACCATTCCCAATGCAGCACGCGATGGCTGGAACAAATATGTTGCTCCTCGTCTTGAAGCTGCGAAACCTTACATTGCTCCTGTTATATCCTTCTTTAGGGATCCAGTAGGCACCGTTGCGCATTATGGCCGCGAATTTTTAGCCAGCCGCCAACAAAAGGCACCAGCACTTCCAGCAGGGCCTGCTAAACTTGAAATTGTCAGTCAGCCCGTTGCTCAACAACAAGCAACAGCTCGTCCGCCTGCTCGTCGCAGAGACACATCCTTAAGAGCTGCACACACAGAAATAGCGCCTGCTCCTCAAGCGACACCTGCCCAGAGGCAATCTCTTGATGTTGCATCACCACGCCGCGTTACGCATCCTGCTCGGCCTGATCGCAATGGTCTTAGAGTTCAAACTGCTCAAGCGCCTTCCGCACCAGCCCCAAGCGGCCAACGCCGTCCTTTAGAAAAAGTAACGCAAACGGCTGCGCCACGCCCCAGCGTAGCCCCGCGCATTACTCCACGGCCTTCACCCAGCCCCATGATGGCTGGATAAAACTCCTCCCTTGACCAAAACGCTTGCCTTAAAAACGAACAAGCATTTTTTGGCTTTTTGATTTTCAAAATGCTTGTTAGCCTAGGGTCATACTGAGGTTTTGAGTATGACTAAAAATTTAAACGTAATTCAAAATACACTTTATATTGATGGCAATCCCGAGAGAACCACCATTTGTTTTCTGCGCGAGGACAAACGTGGGCTAGCACTCCTTGATGATGATGTAGCTAAGGTCGCACGCGACTATCCTTTACCGGTGCATATTTTTCCAAACGGCACAGGTTTTGCGATCAATTTTAACAAGGTCATTGAATTTGGTGCCTTGGTAGCGGATCCCGGAACCCAGGTCGGCCGCCTCATTTTATCTGATGAAAACTACCCAAC
>JBASWO010000002.1:0-5868 GCA_049276515.1 Alphaproteobacteria bacterium | reverse complement strand
GGAACATTACCAAAAAGTAGCCCCACAACTTAATGAACCGCTGTATACGAGGCCCGTACGTACAGTGGTGTGAGAGGCGCACTCCGCTAGCATCTGCTGGCGGAGCCGTCTACTCGATTACCAGCTGGCGTTCTGTCTGTCGTGTCTTGAAAGTCAGGTCTGATAAGGGTTTCGCTGTCAATGTCCAGTTTGTGTTTTTGTCTTTATGTGTCGGTTGTGCGGTGGCGGTTTTAAAAATTTTTGAAGGGAAGGAAATTTTAAAAAATAATTTTTCTTGGGTGGGAAAGGTGGAAGCTCTTTTGCAAACTTTGGTCTGCGGGTCGGCTTGTAGCGGTTTGCAAATGTGCTTACACCTGTGCATTGGGTTTGTTGTTTGTTAGTTGATAAATTGCTGCTTTCAAAACTTGCCAACAAATTCTTGCTGTATGTTCGTCAGGATTAAATCTTGAACTTACCTGTTCGTATGGATGAATGTAATTTCTAAAATCACGCAATGAATGACTGAATTTCTTTACGTCCTCTTTCAAAATTCCAATGTCGTTTGCTGTGTCAATGAAATTGCTAAGTGTCCATTCGTGATATGGTTTTACCTTGCCGTTTTGGTCTTTAGGCGATGTTCTTGATTGGTTAAATTCTTTCGGATGCTTTGATGCAATTCCTAACAGTATTCCTTCAAGTGAACTGCCTGAAAGAAAAATAACCGACATTGGAGCTTTGGCATTTAAACATTTTTTTATTTCGTCAAATCGAATGTTCAAAGTTTCTGTTATGATGCTGTCCAAACCTAATTTGTCAAGGGAAATATCGCTAAACTCTTTTTGTAAAAAATCATCTTCTTTTACTTCAATCTTTTCTTCAAATTTTATTTTCCCTGCTTTGGTAAATGTTATTTCGGTTTCCTTTCTTAAAACCTGCCATCCATCAAATGCAAGATATTGATTGAAGTCAGCAATGAATTTGTCCAGTTCTGCAAATCGACCAATGAAATTTACAGGTGCAAAAAGTTTTCGTATGCATTTGTCAAGTTCGGGTGTACCATTGATTTTTGATAGTTTTTCGTCCGTATACATCCATCGAGAAGGAAACCCACCGCCTCTGTTGTATGTGTCGTTTGCACCTAAACTATTAAAGAAATCAACTAGTTTAGGACCTGAACGATATTCTGTTTCCTCATTGATTAAGTTTCTTAATTTCTCTAATGTCTTTTGTTGCAACTTCATTTTTTAATTCATTTTTACCGCAAATCTGATTCTATACAGATGTAACAACGATGATTTAATTGCTTCGTAATGCTCAAAAATGTCGAACGCTTCAAATAGAACTCTTTCAAAATTTACTCTGTCTGCTTGTTCAACTTCCTGTTCTAAAGGCAATCTATTTCTATTAGCAATTGGTTGAAAAGCATTGATAATACTTTGCTTTTGCTCGTCTGATAAAAGTTCATAATTTAATAGTTTAAAATCACGCTCAAATTTTGTCGCTCTTAAATCAAGTGCACCTAAACCTCTACCAAAACCGAAACTTTCAATAAAAAACATACTTAGAACGCTGTTTAATAAGGCAAGCAGTAAAACTCTGTTTTCATCTTGATGCTCCGTTTTAATTGAAAGTCCAATCATTCTTTGGTCAATGAAAGAACGATTAACAAAGGTTGCAATGAATAAACTTTTATCGTAATTCACATTGGCGACAAAGTCAGCCATATTTTCGGTTTTCATCTCATACCAAAACATATTAGCTCTACGCAAAGATTGAGTAAGCGGAACGCCTGTTTCGTTGTTTTGATTTTCAAAACTACTAATCCATTGCAAAGCACCTATATGATTGAGTTGCTCTAATTCTTCAATACTTCTTGAACAACAAAATGCTTCTCCATCTGCTGAACAATAAAGTCCTGATGTTCCTCTTAGGTTTTTCAGAACTGGTCTTATATATTCCGCTTCAATGTTGTGACCAGATGCAGGATAAAATAAGGGATTCCAACCTCTTCTTTCACCACGAGTAAACTTGAAAATCTGATTGCAATCAATTAGTTTTTCTGAAACTTCTGTAAGCCAATTAAGATTTGCAAAGTAACCGCACCAAGGAACACCAATAGTTTCAAAGTTGGTTATCTCATTTACTGAATAATTTTGAACAGCTACAAATTGATTATCAGTTTCCAACAAAATATTTTCGCTCAATTGTTTAATGTTAGGTATTTCGTTTATGCTTTCTTTTAGGGTGCAAAATGAAATTGTTCTGTTTTGGTTTATTGGAGTATTTGGGTTCCGCTTTTTTGCAATTAGGAAAGTAGTTACTACATCTGCATTGTCAAACCATTTTCCTTTTCCTGAAATTACAACAGTTTCAATGTCATAGAATTTTTGAATAAGCTCTAAGAAAATTTCTCCGTAATCAGTTCCCAACCAAGCATTAGAAAGTATCAGCCCAATTTTTCCGTTTTCAGAAAGTAGCTGATGTAAATAAAATGGGATATAAGCGAAAATATCGCTTTTGCCACTTAGTGATTTTGTAGTGTCAGCTTTATCTTGAATGAAGTTGTTTATTTCTGTTATGTTCGGGTTTAATACTTCAATTTCTTTACTCTTGATGAATGGTAAGTTTGAAACAACATAATCAATAGTTGGGAAAATTTTTACAATATCGTTTCCATTGTTTGGGTCTTTGAAAGTTACATTTTGCCCTGTTGCTAATTCAATCACATCTTTTCTAAAAATGTTAAGCACCTTGCCAATGTTGTTTGGCTTTGCCAAAGTAAGTGTAGACAATTGAATAGGGAAAGAATGTTTGTCTGATGCCCAAATACTGTTTATAATTTCGTCTTGATTAAACTCGTATTCTTCTTTGAGCAAATATGCTTGATTGATTATTGTTCCTGTTCCGCAGCAAGGGTCAATTACAATTCCTTCTTTGTCTTCTATGGTTAATCTAACCAATAAATCCGCTAACTTTTTAGGAGTAGCAAATTGTCCGGCTACTTTACGTTTTGCTGAAACAATTGAAGATTGGAGTAAATTATGAAGGATTTCGATTTCAATTCCTGCAATGTTGATTGATGAAAGAAACTGATTTAACTGGATAATTTGTTTCCAAGCAGAAGTTGAAATGAACTCAATTGCAAGGTTATCGCTGAAAATATTCCAAAAATTACAATGCTCGGATATTGAGGTAATTATTTCCTTTGCTTGTTCAATCGAAGTTTCATTGCTTATTGACTCTATTGCTCTTGCTTCATTAAAATGCCTTTTCAGCACATTTGCGAAGATGATTTTGAAAACCCAATCGGTTAAAATTACTTTTGAAAGAGTAGGTAATTTATTTGAAGCGTCTTTTATTGCAGTCGGATTATAACCATATTCTGTTGCCGAGGATAGCCACCAACTATTTATTTGGGCTTCAAGTCTTGAATTTCTTCTAAAATTTCCCCTTATGTTTTCCGCTGTCGAGGAAATATTTTCGAGTATAACATCAATGATTGCATCTACAGCTAAAATTTCTGTTGAAACTTCATCTGAAATTTCTCCTGATTCAAAATAGCCGTTTAAGTCTGAAAGTATGGTGTGCAGTAATGATTTCCAAAGAGTTTCTTTTGGCTTTACTTCTGTTCGGTTATTAATGTCAATGTCATTCCAAGTTTTTAAAATTGAGAATGAATCTCCTTGTTTAGAATAAAGAACGGCACTCTTTACATTCCACAGAATAAAACTGTCTCTTTGTAGAATCTTGGCTTTTTTGATTGCATTGCTAATTAATTCAGCATCATTAATTGGTGTGTCAGGCATTTTCAATTCCCAACCTTGCAAAATGATATTTCTTGTTTGGTCTTTGAAAATCAACACATCAGGAAATAGACTTGACTTTTCGTTGCTTATGGTGCTTTCACCACCTGCACTTTTAAAGTGCCAACTTTTATTTGCAAGATGCAAGCCGATTTCACTTATAACATCTATTGCCCAGCTTCTTTCGTTGTATGTAACTTTTGCCATTTCAGGTAATTCAATTAATAAATTGCTGGACTTACTTTTGCCTTTCCGTTTTTGTAATTAAGTGTATGATATTTTGCAATTGGCTCATTGAATAATCTTAAAGTTGATTCTTCAATCTCCTTGCGTTTAAGTGTTTCTTGAATCCTATCAGTGCAAATTTTAATGTAATCAACTGGCTTTACTTTATGTAGTAAAACATCTTCATTCTTTTCAATCCCGATAAATTGTCTGTTTTCAAGAATTGCAGAAAGTAGAAAACTTCCACTTCCACAAGCATTGTCAAGAACAACATCTCCTGGTTTTGTAAAGGTCTTTATCAGGTATCTTCCTAATTCAATTGGTTTTTGTGTCGGGTGCAAAACGGGTCCTTCTGATTCCGCAGTTTTCACATATACAAAGTCGTCAATGGGTTGTTCTTCATAACATACAACATCATTTGGGTATCTGTCTCCACTACTTTTAACGTGTCTCGGTTTGAAATCTCCATAACTACCAGTGTATTGGTCTTTTCTAATGCCTTTGTCGTATGCTTCTCCATTTGTCATTTGTGGATTATATGTAGGCTGTTTTTTGTAGAAGATACAGATGTCTTCGTGTTTACGAAGCGGTTGCTTCTTTGCATTTAAGAAGTTTGTTGATTTAGATTTTATCCAAACGATTTTGTATTTGAATAACTTCTCATTACTCATAATCAACTTTGCTGTAAATAGTCCCTGAGCAGTCAAAGCAATTGCTCCATCATCTTTGATGATTCTTTCATAATGTTTCCAAAGTTGGTCTAAGTCAATTACCGAATCCCATTTGTTTTGAGTTGTTCCGTATGGTAAATCACAAAGAATCATATCAATGGATTTGCTCGGAATATTTTTCATTACATCTAAGCAGTCACCTTGAATAACCTTGTTTAAGTATTGTTCTATTGATTTTGCCATTTTTTAAAATTTTAAATTTCCTTGTTTAACCTTTGATACTCTGTAGTATTTCGCTTTTTCCTCTGCCAGTGTCAATAATTCTGTTGAGTCGGGAACTCGGTAAATCATTTCTGCTATCTTCTCACTGAAAAATTCTTTTTCAAGTTTCTTAATGTCCAGCTTGAAAACCTTGGCAAGTTTGGGAAGAATTTCTTCTGGAACATTGCGTTTTTGATTTTCAATTTTGGAAAGCGTTGATTGGTCAATATCAAGCGCAGCCGCAAGCTTTGTAAGAGTTAAGCCGTGTTCAACTCTCAAATTGTGAATGTATTCTCCAAATGTTTCTTTCATTACCTTGAAATTTTCGCCTTGACAATTTTGTCAAAATTACAATTTATTTTCATAACCCGAACAAGTGCGTGGGAAAAATTTTGCTCTTTTGGTTTTGCTGAAGCGAAGGCTTTGTGTGTAAGGGCAAAACCAAATGTGCAAAATGCGGGCAGGCATAAAATTATTTTTTAAAATGTGCGGTGGGAAAAATTTTTAAAACCATTTGGGTCGGCTTGAGTGTCGGAAAAGTCAGGTCGGTTTGTGTCAAGGAACAGCGAAAAAGTCTGTCGAGTTACTGTCGTTAGATTTTGGTCGTGTCGGTTTTCTACGCTTGCTGGTAACGGCTGAGTGTAGCAGCAGTAAGGGATTGCGGGCTTAAAACCTGTCAAGTTGCACAAAAGTTTAAGCGGGGCAGAATGCTTGAATTACCACTGAAACCCTTATTGCTGCTACACTTTGTGTGTGCCTCGCATGAGCGATGTCCCACGCTTGTGAAAGCTATTGAAAAAAGTCAAAAATGCAATTTAAATTATCAACAAGCAAACAAAGCGTGTGAAATATTTTCCAAAGGGTGCAAGTCCCTTATACGCGAGGGTAACCCCGAAATAAATCCGGGGCAAGCTGCCTCGAAGTAAAGT
>JBASWO010000001.1:0-12181 GCA_049276515.1 Alphaproteobacteria bacterium | reverse complement strand
GAGTTTTTTGCGGGTAGCGGCATTCATAGTGATGAAAACCGCACGCTTTTTGTGGTTGGAGACGAAAAACAATCCATCTTTAGTTTTCAGCGCGCTGATCCTGAAGCTTTTGCAGAGATGCGCAGTTATTTTGCAAAACGCATAGAAGATGCTGATAAAATATATGATGAAGTGCCCATGCGTGTCTCATTCCGATCAGCCCCAGCTATCTTAAAAGCTGTTGATGCGGTTTTCTCGGGTCAGCATGAGGGGGTATCGTCAGAGCCCATGCAGCATTTTGCAGCATCGCCGCGCCCTCACCAACCTGAGAAGATGGGTCGTGTTGAAGTTTGGCCATTGCTGCAAACACCTCCTAAAGATAAAGCCTCTGAAGACTGGGTTCTCCCGCTTGGTTATGAGCCTGAGCATGATCCTCAAGCAGAATTAGCAAAACAGATCGCAACCACGATTAAAAATTGGCTGACCGTGAAAGAAGTTTTGCCAGGGTATGATCGCCCGATTGGGGCTGGTGATATTATGATTTTGCTGCGCCGCCGCGGTCGTTTTGCCGATCTTATGGTGCGCGCACTTAAAAATCAGCACATCGATGTTACGGGCGTTGATCGTATGTATCTCGTCAAACAATTACCGGTCATGGATTTGCTCGCCATGATGCAATTCGTCCTACTGCCTGAAGATGATTTAAACTTGGCAACCGTGTTACGCGGACCTTTGCTGAATATTAGCGAAGATCAGCTAATGGATTTGGCTATCAAGCGCGAGGGAAGTCTCTGGGCCAGCCTCAGTGAAAATAGCGCCTTTATAAAGGAATATAGCTATCTTTTAGGTTGGCTCGATCGAGTGGATTTTGTCTCGCCTTTCACTTTTTTATCATCCTTACTCAGTGAAGCTTGTCCCGCAAGTCTTGTAAGTGGTCGTCATGCTCTCTGGTCGCGCCTTGGACCAGATGCCCTTGATCCAATCGACGAACTTTTAAATGCTGTGCAGGATTTCAGTCGTCGTCACAGTCCCTCCATGCAGCATTTCTTACAATGGTTGATGGCAACAGAAACAGAAATTAAGCGTGAACTTGATCGCAGTGGCGGGCAGGTGCGTATTATGACTGTGCATGCATCTAAAGGACTTGAAGCACCCATCGTCTTTTTGCCAGACACATCAAAAGTGCCGCGCACGCAAGATGTGCCAAAACTTTTGTGGGATAAGAACGAGATTCCTTTTTATCTGGCCCGTCAACCAAAGCGCGGCGTCATTAAACCTCTTTGGGAAAGAGCGCGTCTTAAACAAATGCAAGAATATCGCCGGCTTTTATATGTAGCGCTGACGCGCGCCGCAAATCGCCTTTATGTATGTGGATGGGAGACTGGTAATCAATCTATGAGTGAGAGCTGGTATTACCAAGTCCATGATGGATTAAAAGCCTTACATCAGCCGGGCTTTATAGATCCTCAAACGCCAGCAGAGATTGTGATTGCAGATCCTGAAATCAAAACTCAATTGAGAAAAGAAAAAGCGCCTCTAAAGGCAGAACCTCCTTCTTTGCCAGCTTGGGCAAAAGAAAATGCAGTAGAAGAATTGCCGGCACCAAGAACGCTAGCGCCATCACGGCACATCCAAGAAATGGCAACAGCAACACCCGACAGCCGATTTGTTCGTGGCCGTATCATTCACCGTCTCTTACAAAGTTTACCCGATGTTGTGGATGCCAAGCGCGATGAAGCTGCATCTCGTTTTCTTCTAAATCCACAGCATGGCTTGACGCCTGAGCAGCAAAAAGAAATCAAAGATGAGGTGCTCAGAAACCTCATTCGCAATCCTCTTTATGCACCCTTATTTGGCGCAGCAAGCCGCGCTGAGGTGCCCTTGGTTGGTCTTGTGCACGGCAGGGTTGTCTCTGGGCAAGTGGATCGCTTATGCCTCAAGGGCGACGAAATCTGGATTGTGGATTACAAAACAAATCGCCCACCGCCCGAGAAAATTGAGGCTGTTCCTGAGCCATACCGCCTGCAGATGGCCGATTATAAGGGTGTCTTAGAGGCCATTTATCCGGGCCGTACCGTGCGTTGTTTTCTGCTTTGGACTTACGCACCAAAACTTATGGAATTACTCTAAAAACGCAATTTCAGGGCCTTGATATAAGGCTTTTCCAGTCCTAAATAAGAGGGACAGATTTTTCCAAGGAGATTCGCATGTCAGCCGCCACGAAGCCCGTTACCGATACCAACTTTGATGCCGAAGTCCTCAAATCAGGACAGCCTGTTTTGGTTGATTTCTGGGCGGAATGGTGCGGGCCTTGCAAAATGATTGGCCCCATTCTTGAAGAGCTCGCCGGCGAAATGGGTGATCAAGTAACGATCACAAAAATGAATGTTGATGAAAATCCCATGACACCTTCGAAGTACGGCATTCGTGGTATTCCAACCATGATGCTTTTCAAAGATGGTCAATTGAAGGCTACCAAAGTTGGAGCCTTACCAAAGCAGGCTTTGCAAGCTTGGCTTAAAGAAAACGTCTAAACAGCGTTAGCCGAATTCACCGGGTGGTGGATCGACCGGCACATTGCGGTCTTCCAGTAGCAATTCTTCATTGGTCAGTTTCATTTGGCCAATCGTGAAGTGCTCTGGAGCACCAGCATCGGGATCAAACACATCCATCTCATAAGGTGCGACTTTAATATCGGTCTTGAACAAAGCATTTTTGAAGATAACAGTAGCTGTAAGCGTCATAAGATTATCGCGGCCAATGCCCTTGTAGGTCACGGGCATTAAACGTTCAGCAACTTCAGCTTTTTCTTTGTCGTTGGCATTGGGAAGCCAGGTTACTTCTTCTGGCTTTTCTACGATAATGAAACGGCCCAATTGACCGCGCACAAAATGGAAAAAGAATTTTGCGTAAGAGACGGCAATCTTACGATCAAGCTTAATGGGTGCGCGTTCATTCACAGAGTAAATGGGCTCGTTGGTCCAATTCATCAGGGTTGTGTCACCCTTCTTGTGAAGGATGTAACGCGTGTTAGGCGCAGGCAGTGTCGTATCCGATAAAGTATAAAGCTTGAACTCGTCATAAAAAGGCAGATCAGCGACCTGAACTACTGTTTTATCCGCAGGAAGATTAACCGGCGATATATCATTGGCGATATCCAACAATAGTTCTTGAGTTGCTGCGGCATCGAGGTTTTTAAAGTTTAAATCGAGCATTGTTCTGCCTTTAGTTGATAGAAATCAGATTAGCGGAAAGGGGCTGAGCTGTCACGCTTTGACAATAGTTGCGAGTTCTCCGGCAATATCGCTAGCGCCCAGCGCCACACGGGCATTAAGCATATCGTTGACAAGATCTTTAAGCTTTTCGCGCTCACCTTGTTTTTGAAGCTCTTCGCCTTTTTTAACCATGTCAGAAAATTCACCAGCATCGGGGAATAAATAAGGCTCGCTGACCAAGCGTTTATACCAGGTATAAACATAATCCGGATCGCGCCATGCAATGCTGAAAAACAGATCGCGCATTTCTGCTAAGTGCAGATCTGCATCATCATATCCCTGTGGCTCACCGCTATCGATAATTTGCTGCACTTTGAAAGAGTGATTATCAAAGCGTGCGGACTCGACTTTTTCAGCGTGACCACGGGCAATGCGATTAAAGACGGCAGACATTTTTCCAAGGCGGCGTTGAAGGAGGGCGCCGCGATGCTTTTTACCGACTCTTGCAATATCTTGACGAATGAAGCGTGCTTCTTCAGCAATGCGGCGGATGGCTTCGCCATCTTGATTGGCTTCTTCTAACATTTCGCGTTGTTCACCGAGACGTGTCTTAAGAAGATTAATCTCAGGACCACCCTCAGGACCAACTGCAGCCGCAAGATCGCCCCATTCTTCTTCGCCCTGCTTAATAATGGATTGAGTAAAGCGTACGCCGTCCTCACCATTAAATGAAATTTGTCCAGCTTGGGGCGCATAAAAACGAGGAGCCTTGAGTTCCAGGGGTCCATTAACGCCATTATCAAGTTTCACGGTTGCTTGCAAAATGCCGCTATCGCTCATCATCCAATCAAACGTGATCGGATCACCCTCTTTAATCAGATAGGCATCTGGTAAGTCTTCGCCACCAATGCGGAAAACGCCAACACAGAGATTGAGATCTATCCGATCTGGATATTCGACCTGAAACAACTCGAAATTAAGATGGCCAGTTTCATGCGGCTTTAAAGCGCGCGCACTCTTAAATTGGATTTGACCGCGTGCCGGAAGAACGTCGCCTTTCTTCACTAAAGAAAGAAGCACATTTTCTTGAGCATAAGCATGATCTAAGGCTTTGACGGCAACAGTCTGCGCTGCAGGAATATTGCCGGTAGAAGCAACAAGGCGCGTAATGACCAAGGTCTGGTCGTGTTGGGGGAGATTTTTGCCACCTTCATCTAAGACCTGTACATTAAAGGTGTTTTCACCCATTGCCTTTAAAGGTACAGCGATCGTTAATCCGTCGCTTACAGGAAGCGCACCTGAATCCCATTCTTTCGAGTTGATTTGTAGTTTGCGCTGCGTTGCTCTGCCGCCTTTGACTTTGAGCGTCAAAACCGTTTTGTCATCCGGTGTGCGTGATGTGAACTGGAATGAGAGATTGGGCTCATCCGGCACTTCAGCTGAAGCTTGTTTTGGTTTGGGTGCACTTACATTGTCTTTGTTCCATTGGCGGCTTTCAGAATAGTAAGCAGCTCCAACTGCAACCGCTGTCATAGGGTCTGTTTTCAGATCTGCTGCAATACCGAGCTCATTGGAGACCATCTGGCGCACAAGAGGAATGCGGCTCGGACCACCAATAAAAACAATCCGGTCAATATCTTCATTCTTATAGTTATTTTCTGTCAGCATATTGCGGACTAATTCAATGGTCTGCATGATAGGATTGCGGATCATTTCTTCCAATTGTGCACGCGTAACATGTGCATCTAAGAAGATATCAACACCACTTTGATCTGTAAGACGAATTTCTTCATCAGACGCAAATATGGTTGTTTCTTCAACAGAGGATAAATCAATTTTAGCTTTTTCAGCGGCGAGTTGAGCAACACGAATGAGGCGGCGGTATTGTTGATCGCGCTGGAAGTTTTCAGGTAAATCAAAGTTAGCCAGCAACCAGGGACGAACCACTTCATTGACAAGCATGCGATCAAAGTCACGACCACCCAGCATATTGATGCCTTGATGAGTGACGATATTCACTTCGCCATTGATGGCTTGAGCAAGAGCGACGTCAAAAGTGCCGCCACCTAAATCATAAACGAGAAATTGGCCGGAGCGTTTAGCACCTTCCATGGCAGCCATAGCCGCAGCGATGGGTTCTTGCAGTAAATCAACGCGCTCTAAGCCTGCCATTTTTGCAGCACGCAAGGTGGCTTCAGATTGCATCTGATTAAAAGCGGCTGGGATTGTAATGACAGCGCCAGTAATTTTATCGCTACCCGTTTCGGTAGCAGCCTGTCCTAAAAGTTGGCGAATGATTTCAGCCGAACATTCTTCAGGCGTTAATTTGAGTTCAGCACCTTTAATCTCAATGGGCGTTGATGATCCCATCAAACGCTTATAGCCAGCCGCTACATTTTCTGGTGAAACCAAAGCTTGGTCATGGGCTCTGCGGCCGTACAAACGGTGACCACGCTTATCGATATAGATCACAGATGGCAAAACTTCGCCGCCATCGGCAGGACGGAAAACCCGAGCTTCGCCGCTTTCAATTCCAGCAATGACACTGTTTGAGGTGCCTAGATCGATGCCTAAATACATTGGTCTTTTATACTCGTTGAGGGGCAATAACTATAATAGTCCAGGTATTAATAAATATTTGCGTATATTCGCAGGCTACACTACTTAATGCAACCGCCACTTTAGGAAATTGTTAAGAGAGATGAATCCCTCCGCCCGCATTCAGGCTGCACTTGATCTATTGATCGAGATTGATGAAACACCGCGTCCTGCTGATGCTTTGGTGAGTAGTTACTTCCGTGCGCGACGCTATATTGGCAGTAAAGATCGGGCTGCAATTGCTAACATGGTTTACGATGTTTTACGTCATCACGGCCGGTTGAGCTGGTGGCTAGAAAAAAATGAAACCAAAAATTTACCTCGTGCGCGCCTCCTCACATACCTGACTTTGGTCGAAGAAAAAGAGCTCAAGCATATCGGTGAATTATTTGATGGTGCAAAATTTGCGCCCGAACCTTTGGAAGAAGAAGAGCGTATTCTTCTCCGCAAATTAAAAGGACATACAACCGAACACCCCTCCATGCCGGATGAAGTTAAAGTTGAGTGTCCGCCTTGGGCTGCGGAAAGTCTCAAAAAACGCTTTGGTCAAAAGTTTATGACTGAAATGCTTGTCACCTTAAAGCAAGCCCCTCTCGATCTTCGCGTCAACTCTTTGAAGGCAGAACGTGAAAAGATTTTGGAAGAACTTAAATCCTTAGCCATCAAAGCCAAGGCTTGTGTTCTTTCACCTTTTGGTATTCGTGTGCATGAGAGACCATCTCTGAATGCTCTGCCGATGCTCAAAAATGGATTTGTCGAAATTCAAGATGAAGGATCACAACTAGTGGCACTTTTGGTTGATGCAAAACCAGGACACCGCGTTGTTGATTTTTGTGCAGGTGCTGGGGGAAAAACATTAGCTATCGCCGCACAGATGAAAAATAAAGGTAAGATCATCGCGTGCGATGTTTTAGAAAAGCGCCTGAAACGTAGCACCGAACGTTTTCGTAGAGCTGGCCTTCATAATATTGAAGTGAAGCCTTTAAAGGATGAACGTGATCCTTGGGTCAAAAAGCATAAAGGTGATTTTGATCGTGTTTTGGTTGATGCGCCGTGCAGTGGCGTTGGCACTTGGCGGCGTAATCCGGATGCGCGTTGGCGCTCCTTAGGTCCAGGTCTCGAAAATCTACTGCCTTTGCAGGCCAGTATCCTAGAAAGCGCATCACGCTTAGTTAAAGCTAAAGGTGGGCGTTTGATATATGCGACATGCTCCATGTTGCCGGAAGAAAACGAAGAGCAGGTTGAGAAGTTTTTAGCAGCGCATCCAGAATTTAAACTTGTACCCTATGATAAGGTTTGGACTGAAAATCCGACCTCAACACACAAGGATTATCTCTCTTTGACGCCTGCTCAGCACAATACAGATGGCTTCTTTGCTGCTGTGATGGAAAATACGGCTGAACCTAAAGAGCCAAAATCAAAAGAGAAAAAACCAGATTAACTATATTAGGGTTTGATTTCTTGTTACTAATTTTTCTTTTAGTTGTGCCAAGAAGATGCTTTGTTGTTTCTTATATTAAATAATTTTCTAAGGACATAAAAAATGCCGCAAGCTACTCAGGCAGTTCAGTGGAACCTGGTTCATAAAATTGATGATGTAAGTTTTAGTGCCGGTCAGACCATTCTCATTGAGTTTAAAGAAGGTGCTGGTATTGCTGTGCGTTCAGGCAGCGAAGACGTAGCGAGCACAAAAATAATCGCACCTTGTACTTTTAGCGTGGCTTTAGGACCAGCAAAAGCTCCTGCCTATTCTCTCCATAATCCCGCGCTTTTATCCACCGGTAATGATCGTGATGGTCAAAACTTACTTGTCACTGGCGAAGTATATAATGTGCCTGGCATCAAAGATGGATCATCTGTCATGATCGATAAAGTGCATTGCTTTCATTTAGCGGGTGGCAATGTGTTGAACATGGATGGAAAAGCAGCGGCAAGAACACGTTTCTCGTTAGAGCCCAGTGCGCCTAAGGCGCGCGTTAAGCGCAGCAATGCTGTAGCTGCCACAGCCAATTAAGCTGCATCCAACACATCCTCAGCTGCCTTAAAGGGTCGTTTTAAAGATTCAGCGACAGATCTATGCGTCAATTTGCCATTGGCAACATTGAGGCCATTGCGGAAATACACATCATCTAACAAAGCTTTCTTCCAACCTTTATTGGCAAGCGCGAGTACATAAGGCAATGTTGCGTTGTTGAGCGCAAAGGTTGATGTACGCGCAACAGCACCAGGCATATTAGCTACACAATAATGTACTACGCCATCCACGAGATAAACGGGATCGGTATGCGTCGTAGGCTTTGCTGTTTCAACACAGCCACCTTGATCAATCGCAACATCAACAATCACTGAGCCTTTTTTCATGCGACTTACCATATCGCGTGTGACGAGTTTAGGAGCCGATGCTCCGGGTACAAGAACGCCACCAATGACAAGATCGGCATTGAGGACATAATTCTCAATGGCTTCACGTGTTGAGTAAATCATGCGCGCACGCCATTGAAACTGCTGATCAAGTTCGGTGAGGCGCGTAAGGGATTTATCTAAAATGGCGACATCAGCCCCCATGCCGACAGCTACAATCGCCGCGTTTGATCCAACAACGCCGCCACCCAGAATAACAACCTTGCCAGGAGCTACGCCTGGAACGCCGCTTAAAAGCACACCGCGCCCACCATGGATCTTCTCAAGATAATGAGCACCCGCATGGACTGACATGCGGCCAGCAACTTCAGACATGGGCGTTAAAAGCGGGAGGCGACCATGGATATCTGTGACAGTCTCATAAGCAATAGCAACGCAGCCTGATTTGATCAGAGCATCTGTCTGTAAAGGATCTGGTGCAAGATGAAGATAAGTGAAAAGAATTTGCCCAGGACGCAGCATCTGACATTCGTTTGGCTGCGGCTCTTTGACTTTTACTATCATATCCGCTTGAGAAAAAATGCTTGCGGCATCAGGGGATATCTCAGCGCCGGCCATAATATATTCTTCATCAGATATACCCGCACCCTCGCCAGCGCCTTTTTGCACCACGACATGATGACCATTATGGATGAGTTCCCGTACAGAGGCTGAAGTGAGGCCAACGCGATATTCGTGAACCTTAATTTCTTTGGGTACACCAACGCGCATAGTCACTCCTTAAAAAATTAGGCGGGCAGAACTTTCAGCGCCATACGAGCTAAGAATGGCATAATACGTGGACGCAAGAGATAGGGATTAAAGCTCGACATACGCCGGCTATCTTCTGCTAGAGCCACTTCAACCAAGCTGCGTGGCGTAAGGCCTTTTGTTAAAGTCTCACCACCGGTTACAACAAAATTATCGCTCGCAGCCCCGTCATTGGCGACACCAGCAAGTGAAACACGGCCCAAGGCTGCTGTGATAAGAGCTGCTAAACAACGGGTGCGGAACCAGATGCGGCCCAGAAGAGATTGATTGGCTGCAGTGTATGCAACCCAGTTTACAAAGAACATAATGTGACGTGCTTCTTCTTGAACAACAGGCTCAAACACATCAACCAACTCAGGTGGAAAATAACCAGAGTCTTTAGCCATCTTAAAAAGACCAAAAGCGAAGAAACTATCAAAGCATTCGCCGTAGCCTGTGCAGATAAATTTCCATTCCGCATCTTGAGGGGCGCTATAAGGACGCTCAGCCTTGAGAGGAATGCCATAAAACCGCAGCATGTTGCGAATGACAAGTTTGTGACGCCCTTCTTCAAAAGCATTGAGAGCGATGGCTTCTTTGATGAGAGGATCTGTTACAGTATCTGCCATTGCCTGCATGCGTGATGAGGCATACCCTTCAGTCTCAACCGCAACATCCCAAAAAGGTAATCCCGTAAGACGCTTTTCAGCATCAGGTGACAGACGAGGCCAGGCGAGAATCGATGGCTTATAGGGATTGAAAATATCAAGTAACACGCCACAGAAAGCGCGCTTATGAGCTTCACTGCCAATAGAAAAAGGCTCGGGTTGCAACGCAGCGGGAGGTGTAGTTTCGTCTTTGAATGCGACAGCGAGATTGGTCATAAATATCCTTTGTTTCCTTATAAAACGACGCGGTAAGCCCTCGCGTCAAGGCATAAGAAAAACACCGTCAAATCGTCGAAAATTTTAGATATTCCAATATTAACAATTGCTTATCCAATTCAAGGTTAGAGTTGGAATCAGATATTTGAAAAAGCATTTTTTAAAGGGAGAGGGCGATGTTGAACAAAGTTGAATTGCTCAAAAAAACCCTCTCGACGGGCGAACTCAGCAGTTTCGGTATTGAAGACATCGCCTACGTCAAATCCGTAACCATTGATGGTCAAAAACTGCATGCGATCCATGCGGCTGACGGCACACCACTGACTGTTGTGGCGGAACGTGATCTAGCTTTTGCGACCGTGCGTCAGCACGATATGTCGCCAGCCAGCGTCCACTAAAAGCTTTTACTCAACCGTATTAACCATGATTTGTGGTCTTTGAGGCTGCAAGTAATACAGCCTTGTTCCTATCTCCTTTTTCCATGTAATAAATAAATATTGCAGGGAGATATTTGTGAACGCGCCATTTCTATATCCAGACTTGCCAAACATTCAAAAAGCTTGGACTGATTTAACTTTGCAAACGGCAACGACCTTGCCGCTTGATGTAACAGCTATCGAAGCCATTCTTTCGGGAACAAAAGATCCTGTGCCACTTTTTGATTTCACAGCGGATACCCAGGCACGGATCATGGATTTCGCAAACGAAAATCAACAATATGTGATCGAGAGCGGAGGTTTTTTCCCTTATCATGGTCCGCGTAAAACAGAATTTGAGGCATTTTGCAAAACGATCTCTGAAGATTTTTCAATGGCCGCTCAAGCTCTTTTTGCAAGATTGTGTGTGGCACAAACTACCATTAAGGCCGGCTATTTTTATGAGCCACTCACAGATTATCTACACGCTGATGGACAGCCCACAGATAATGCAAATGTGCATTCGCCATGGATTATAGCGGCACGTGTGGGTGCCTTACCTACATGGGTTGCCTTGCAAAAAGATCTGGCAGAAATTGATCCTGAGACTATTCGTTTGGCGCAACTTAATCCCAGAGATCTCCAAAATACCGTAAAAGATACACAAATACGCCACCAGCTTATTGATCAACAAAGAGAAGCCTTAGCCTTTTTGAGAAATCAGCGTGTTCTAAAGCCTACTCAATTAGGTCGTGCCTATCTCATGCGTAATAAGCCTACTGAGAGTAGAGACATTCTGGATGGGTGCCAACACACCTCATCTTTTGATGATCCAACACGTTCATGCTTCATACGATGTCGGATCAAAGAATATAGATTTAGATAAGCGTTAGGCAGCTTGTGCGGTTGGCGTTTCCGTGAGGAGACGATAGATCGTCGCTTCATCTTTAGCGCGACGAATTTGCTCGCAGAGCTTCTGATCACGTAAGAGACGTGATACCGTTGCAAGTGCGTGCAGGTGATCAGCACCAGCATCAGCGGGAGCTAATAAAAGGAAAATCAGATCAACAGGGCGGTCATCGATCGATTCAAACGCTACCGGTTGGCTTAAGCGAATAAAAAAGCCCTGCACTGAGGAAAGGCCTTCGAGGCGTCCGTGCGGAATGGCAATGCCATAGCCAACGCCTGTTGTACCAAGACGTTCGCGCTCCCAAAGAACATTGAAGATGTTATGAGCGTCTTTGCCAGCCAAAACAGAAGCGTGGCGAGCGATTTCTATCAAAATGTCTTTTTTGGTAGCTGCAGCCAAATCGGCAACAACGGCTTTAGGAGAAAGAAGTTCACGCATTGTAATACTCCGTGCCATTGGCTTTAAGCTCAGGCCTTGTTTTGCTTTTTAGGTTGAACGGCCGCTTCATTGTTTGGGTCGACCCAACCGATATGACCATCCGTACGGCGGTAAATCATGTTGAGACCGCCATTAGCGCTATTGCGGAACATCAAAGCTGGTAAGTCGCCAAGATCAAGGCGCATCACGGCTTCTGAAACTGTTAGACTTTCAATAGGTGTCGTCATTTCAGCGACAACAACGGGATTATCATTAGCTTCTTCTTCGCGGTCATGCTCTTCACCATGCAAAACGAAAGCGTTAGCGATCAGCGCTTCATCCTTGCGCGGTGTTTCTTGATGATGATGTTTGATCTTGTTTTTGTAACGACGCAGACGGCCGGCGATACGCTGAGCAGCCATGTCAAAAGCAGGATAAGGCTCGTTTGCACTTGCATTGGATTGCAGAACAATGCCGCGTCCCGCATGCACAGTGATATCGGCACGGAACAAATGGGCTTCACGGGAGAATGTAACCTGAGCGTCTAAAGACTCGCTAAAATATTTGCCAGTGATGTCTTTGAGTTGGGCTTCAACATGCTTACGGAGTGCG